>CANHXF010000054.1 GCA_947464515.1 Flavobacteriales bacterium | reverse complement strand
TATACCGGCGGATTCTCTGTCGCTGCCCTGGCCGGTGGCGCATCAAAAGTCGTTAGCGCCGATATCAGTAACACCGCCATCAACCTGGCCAACGAGAACATTTCGTTGATGAAACTCAAAAAAGGCCAAACCCACGAAGGCATTGCGGTGGACGTGATGAAATCCTTGAGCGAGGACACCGAACAATTCGATATCGTAGTGCTCGACCCGCCCGCGTTCGCTAAAAGTTTATCCAAAAAACATAAAGCGGTCATGGGCTACAAACGACTCAATGCGATGGGCCTTAAGCGCGTTAAACCCGGTGGATTGCTCTTCACTTTTAGCTGCTCTCAGGTGGTAGACGATGTGCTTTTCGCCAATACGGTAACTGCAGCCGGCATCGAAGCCAAAAGAAACTGCAGAATCTTGTATCGATTGGGTCAAGGCGCGGACCACCCGGTAAATTTGTATCACCCGGAAGGTCATTACTTGAAAGGTTTGGTAATTCAGGTGGAGTAATTCCTACTGCTGCGCGAATCGGTAAAACAGATATGCCACGGGCACAAACAGCGCATTGGGCAACCAAACCGCCAGCCAAGGCCAAATCACGCCCGAATTCCCTAGGGAGACAAAATACTTGCTGAAAAACAAGAAAAACAGGATCACAAAAATCCCCACCCCCAGCGAGAACCCCAATCCGCCCCGCGTTTTCCGTCCGGCCACACTCACCGCAATCAACACCAATATAAATGTACTAAATGGCGATGCATACCGTCGATACAGTTCCGTTTGCAACAATTCCACATTCGTTGATCCCCGCATTTTCTCCTTGGCAATCATGCTGCGCAACTCGTTCTGATTCAGACTCTGCACGTCCTCGATCCGAAAAAAGAAATCCTCCGGATTAAACGCAATCATCGTATCCATCATCGATTGATAATGAATCTGCTGATTCCCACTGGCCAAAAACTTCCGTTGCCAAACCATTTCTAATCGCCATTTCTTGGCCTCGGGCGACCACCGGATGAAACGACCAAACAAAGAACTCTTCAATTCCTTCCCCTTATACTCCTCCAACGTCACCCCCACCCCTGAACTATCGTTGTTGTTGAAATACTCCATGTACAAAATCACACCGGGCTTAATCTGCCTAAAAATGGTCGATTTTGCCTGAGAATAATAATCGCGCATGTACGCATTCTCGAACCTCACCCTAGCCTTATCGGTAATGGGAATCACCCAGGCATTCAACATATAACTGCCCATCGCAAGTAGCGCCGCCGTTGCCATGTAGGGCATCAAAATTCTTCGCAACGACATCCCCCCGGCGAGCATAGAGATAATCTCCGTGCGTGAAGCCAACCTCGATGTCATGTAGAGCACCGAAATAAAAATGAAAATCGGCGAGAATGTATTGAGTAAAGTGGGAATAAAATTGAGGTAATAGACGGTAAAAATCTCGCCCACCGGAGCCGACTTTTCCAAAAAATCATCCAGTTTTTCCGCCACATCAAACACCATGATGATCACAATAAAAAGCATCACGGTAACAAAGAATGTCTCTAGGAATTTCTTTGCGATGTACCAGTCTAACTTTTTAAATTTCATAACGATGCGAGGCGATGCAATCTACTACAATTTTCTCGACACTGTTTTTAGGATGCTATCTTTCCAATGGTGGAAATCGCCTTGTAAAATCCTTTCCCTAGCCTGTCGAACCAACCACAAGTAAAAGCGCAAATTTTGAATACTGGCGATAATCGGGCCCATCATTTCATTCGATTGAAATAAATGTCGAACATAGGCTTTGCTATATTCCGGCGTAAGCAATGAATCCAAGGGTTCAAAGTCGTCCGCCCACTGCTTATTCTTTATATTGATGATGCCTTCGCAGGTAAAAACGTTGCCATTTCTTCCATTTCGGGTTGGCATCACACAATCGAACATATCCACCCCAAGCGCAATGGCATTGAGCAAATTCTCCGGTGTTCCCACGCCCATCAAATAACGCGGTTTATCGTAAGGCAAAATATCGGTCACCAACTCTGTAATGCGATACATATCCTCATGAGGCTCACCCACACTCAATCCGCCGATGGCATAGCCTTGGGCATCGTGTTTTAATACATATTCCGCACTTTGCTTGCGCAAATCATCGTACACACTGCCTTGAACGATGGGCATCAACGCCTGCTCATGTCCGTAAACAGGCTCCGTCTCATTGAAACGACTAAAGCATCGATCCAACCAACGATGGGTCATGTGCATCGAATTTTTGGCGTAATCGTACTCGCAGGGATACGGCGTACATTCATCAAAAGCCATGATGATATCGGCTCCAATGATGCGCTGAATATCCATCACCCGCTCTGGGCTAAACATGTGCTTTGAACCGTCGATATGACTTGCGAACTTCACCCCTTCATCGGTGAGTTTGCGCGTCCCAGAAAGCGAATACACTTGGTAACCCCCGCTATCGGTTAGTACAGGTCGATCCCAATTACTGAACCCATGAATCCCACCTGCCTTTTGCAAAATATCCAATCCCGGACGCAAATACAGGTGATAGGTATTGCCTAAGATGATATCGGCATTGATATCGTTTTTGTTGAGTAGAAAATTGCGATGCACCCCTTTTACAGTGCCGGCGGTACCCACAGGCATAAAAATGGGGGTTTGGATGCGACCGTGCGCAGTATCAATCACACCCGCTCTTGCTTTGGTGAAAGGATCTTTATGTTGTAATACGAAATTCAATTCTGGGCCATCAATGAAATGCTAAACAAACGGGGGAAAATCGCCGAAAGGCTACCCGAATAATAGCTATTGGGTACGCGGACCAAGGCATTATTGAGGCCGTTGCTCATTTTCAATTCCACCGACATATCTACAAAATCCAAACGAAACTCCATTCCTGCACCAAATTCATAGTAATATGTGTTGGCTTTTAAGGCAATCAGGGGCTTTGACTCACCGATCACCAAACCCTCGTTACTCTGAAAATCGTGAGACCAACGCACCCCACCCAAAACATACATTCGGGTATTGTTAGGCATATCGCTGCGATACTTTAGGGTTAAGGGAATATCAAAAGAAATCGTTTCGATTTTAATGTTTGGACCTGGCGTATGCTGCCAAGTATACTGGATATCACGTTGATGCAATTGCAACATCGTTAAGGTCTTTAATTCCCAATACTTACCCATCCTGTAGGCCACTGAACCACCAAATCCCCCACCCGCTTGTCCGCCCGGACGAATACTCTGTATCGAATCCGTGCGTTGCCAAAAAACTGGATCCAACTCCATTTTCATTTTTGCGGAGGTGCCTGCAAACGCGATGCCCCAAAAGAAATGCTTGCGATAATCCCGATTGTAATCGCGGGGCTGGGAAAAGGATTTTCCGGCCACAATCAATAACAATATGAGGACAATTATTTTACGCATGTATACATGGTACAAATACCAAATGTAAGGGGCTTATAGGTAACGTGAGAAAACCCCACAGATTTTGCTTTTTGTACAAATTCTTCGCCTTCCGGAAATGCCGCAACACTTTGAGGTAGGTATGTATAGGCGTTGGTACTGCGCGACAGCAACTTACCCATCAACGGCAAAATATTTTTGAAATAAAACCAATACAATCTTGAGAAAATCGGGTTTGTAGGCTTGCTAAACTCCAATACCACCATGGGGCCGCCGGGCTTTAATACGCGATGCATTTCGGCCAAACCGGTCAACAAATTCTCAAAATTCCTTACGCCAAAACTTACCGTTACCGCATCAAAATCACCCTCTTGAAAAGGCAATTTCTCTGAATCTGCCTGGGTTAAACGAATGCGCGATGTCAGATTTTTTTGATTCAATTTGATCTGACCAAAATCGAGCATACCCTGACTAATATCCACGCCAACGATGTTTGAACCTTCGATTTTTGTCATTTCGATCGCCAAATCCGCCGTACCCGTTGCGACATCCAAAATGTGCTTCGCGCCAAAGGAATTGACGTTCTTTCTCACTTTAGTTCGCCAGGAGTAATCGACGCCCAACGACAAAAAATGATTCAAAAAATCATAACGCGGGGAAATGTTATCGAACATCTCTTCCACTTGCTGCTTCTTGGAAGCATCGGAATTTGGATTGGGTTTAACTTGGCTTGACACGATAAAGTTACAAATATACGCAATTTCGAGGGCAGTGACCGACGAATCGATGAGCAAACACACCGATATTTGCAGACGCAAAATCGCAACAAATGGACATCAATACCGCAGAATACATTGGAAGTTGGCAAAAGAATGCGGACATGCCTCATACCGAATTGCCAGAATTCGCCTTCATTGGTCGCAGTAATGTGGGCAAAAGCAGCTTAATCAACATGCTCACGCAGAGAAACGGATTGGCTAAAACGAGTTCCACGCCGGGAAAAACGCAGAGCATCAACTTATTTTTGTTGAACAAGAAAATCCAATTTGTGGATTTGCCAGGCTATGGCTACGCAAAACTCTCCAAAGACAAACGTGAGATTTTTGGCAAAATGATCAAGCATTATCTGCACGAAAGGGTGAATTTGTATTGCTTATTTGTGTTGATCGACCTACGCATCAAGCCGCAACAAATCGACATGGACTTCATCAATGAATGTGGCGAGCACGATATCCCGATGGCTTTAATCGGAACCAAGGCGGACAAACTGAAACCTACAGAATTGGAGGCCAACAAAGCAGCGATTGAAGCCAAATTGTTAGAATTCTGGAACGAATTGC
The DNA here is from genome assembly GCA_947464515.1 of Flavobacteriales bacterium. GTDB lineage: Bacteria > Bacteroidota > Bacteroidia > NS11-12g > UBA955 > UBA955. Next base: position 4,367 of record CANHXF010000054.1, on the reverse strand, counting down.
CCCCGTTTTTCATCAGCAGCGCAGAAACCAAGGTCGGCCGCGACGAGGTTTGGAACTTCATCAAAGGCACCTTGCCGAAATAAGGGGATAGGCAATCCGTGTATTTAGTTCGGATTAATTAAACAACCTCACCCGTTGTGATATCAAATTTTTGTATTGAAGCTTATTATCATCATTTAAAAACGATAAATCAATTTGTTGGATCGCTTTTGGAAACCATGTAACTAGTTTGTTGTAGACGGATTTAATTTGTTTATCATTTAATTTCAAAACCTGCCCAAACTGAGTAAAATACTTTTGATTAAAATTCTTCTTCTTTCCTCCCAATAAAAGTGCCGTATCGTCCATATCCTTTGGTAATATGATTTTAACATTCAACAAATCATACGCTGGAGACAATACCCATCCAATATCCGACAACCACATCGAGAAATTTTTCAAGTGCATATCGTTATTACCAATGACAAAATTAAATATTGCAAGCTCAAAAAAACGAAGTTTATCCATCAATGTGTTAACGGATAGTTCGCCTATCATTTTACCAAGGATTTCCATTGACCCCAAATACTTGTCTTCCAATTCCAAGATTTGCAAAAAGTCAATTAAATGTATTTTTTCATTATCTTTTTTTCGGTCGATGCGTTTTGTGATATAGCACAATTCCCCTGAGGTCAATCGAATCATATTGGAAGGGACCACGTCTATTTGAAATAGTTCTGCCAATTTCATGGATAAATGCTCATTCTCAGGCATCTGTTCATAGTGTGTATTTTGCGGTTTTAAGATATAGAATCCATCCAGCGCATCCATTATTGTTAAACGGCCATTCTTTCCATCCTCCAAAATGCTTTTTATCCAACCAAGAGATAATTTTGGTTGCACCCCTGGAACCGTGATTGATAATTCTACCGCTTCCTTTGCCAATTTCTCCATCTCATCTAATCGATAAGGCAAAGCAGGAGCATACTTTGTCCCAAAAAAAGCTTTGATACATTTGGCATGATAATCACCTATGTCATTTGTATCTAATCCCTTATAACAATACAAACACTTAGTCATCATCTTGTTTATCAATTAAAGGGTGCACACTAACAGCCCCGATGGTATTTTTACAGCAGGCCAACAACAAACCCATTCGATCATTTTTATTAATTCTCCAACTTTCTGCCGCAATTGTCAAAAGCCAACCTTCAGGAATTAACCCATCAAAAAATGGGAAAAGCCGTTTGCTCCGATACGAGTTTTGAGTAACCGGCATTTCAAAAACAATAAATAATTCAGGATACTTTTTTACATATTCCAAATCATAGGTGAACTCATACTCGCCTGTATCTAACTCTTTTAGAACTCCCGCGTGAATGTTATTATATTTGATTTGAGCTTGGCGCATCATTATTTTTCATTTACCGGCCCTAAAACATGGCCAAACATTTGTAACACGTGATTTACTTTTGATAAACTCAGATTATCTTTCCCCTGTTCAATTTTCCTTATCACAGTTAACGCAACACCCGCCTTAATCGCAAATTCCTCCTGCGTAAGCTCTAATTGTTTCCGCCTTGATTTTACAAATTTCGCAATTGCATCCATTCTATATGCTTTAGCATACAAAAATAGTTAATCAAATTGAATTATATGCAAATAGGTATAATTATTTAAAAAAACGACTAATCTATATGTAGTTAGATATAATTTTCAAGGATTTACAGGCCTTTCACGTCCAACTGTCGTACATTCTTGCCTCTAATTAGTTATTCTTAACACACTCGAAGTCACCATCTTGTTCAAACAATTACGTCGACTTTTGAGACCGAAAGAAGAACCAAGTTAACTTCTTAGGATTTTCCCATCTTCCCCTTTAGATCCTGCTACTCCTTCATCACTTTGAAGCTTCGCGCCCCATTCTCCCCTAATTGAAAAAAATACAAACCATTAGCGAAATGCCCCAAATCGACGCTAGTTTGTGGCGATAATATCCTACTGCTTAATTTTAATTCTCCTTTCATATCATAAACTCTAAGAAGTGAACCCAGTGATTGATTTTCAACTTCCAGGAATAATTGACTCGAAGTAGGATTGGGGTAAAATAATAAGTCACTCTTTAGATTACCTGCAACATTTGAATTCCCAATTTGAATCTTTTTTTCAAACGTATCGGAAAACTCACAATCCGAGGAAATCAATTTCACAGTGTAATTACCATTTGAGGAATAAGTATGACTTGGGCTCGACTGACTAGAGATTTTTCCATCTCCAAAATCCCAGTTGTACGTCAATGCCTTTGATATTGAATTCGACAAATTGGTAAACTTGGCAATGTAGCCCGAAATCGATGTACCGAAATTTGCTTTGGGCTTATTGATGAAAAGATTCCAATCATTCACATTATTAAATATCGTCTTATCACTTGCCGATTGATAATATTGCGCCAAGGGATTTGACAACTCCGCAGTATAACTCAATCCCCCGACACGTCTTTTCCAAATACTGCTGTAAATGGCACAAGCAGCTACATAACTTCCATCGAGCGTTGGATGACTATTATCTCCGCTATGCAAAACAAGATTTGTATCATTTAAAATATTTTGCCACACCACTCCAACCGGTGCACATTGCACTTTTAATTTCCTACTTATTTCTAAATAAGCACTCGTAAGTGTATCCTGCATGTGATTAAAATCCACAAATTTTGGACTACAATGGGTATTACTTGGATCACATTGCATTCCGCCAAATCTTCTACCCCAGGTCATGTAAGTAATGATTCTGGCGCAAGGATTGTAGAACTCTATGGTATCTTTCAGCTCTGTCAAGGCTGGATAAAAATCGTTAAATCGGTAGTATTCAATCGACGGCAGTTGACTCTGCTCTTGAATCACGATATAATCCCAAGTCCTTTGTTTGATTTTATCGACAGATGCAGCATTAGATAAATGACCTGAAATGGTATAACCCCCAGGCGTATTTGCATCAACAATTAGCGTTTTCCCTGCCGAATTTGCTAGGCTCGTAACCAATTGAGGTACATTATTTACCGCAGTATAGCTATTCCCTAAAAAAAGCACGGATAGGGTGTCCTGACAAAACAGATTGGCCACCGTAAATAAATTAAAAATCAACGGTAGCGCTTGAACTGGCTTAAACGATATTTTCATTTTCGATGATTGATTATTTTTTCCATTTTCCGTCCTTTCGCCAATTCGTCGACCAATTTATCCAGGTATCGAACATTCCGGGTCAAAGGATTTTCAATTTCTTCAATCCTGTAACCACATATCAAACCGGTTATTAGGTGCGCATTGGGGTTTAGTTGAGCCTGCGCAAAAAAAGCTTCGAAGGTTGCGTTTCCGTCGATGAGTTTCGATATCATATCATCGTTAAAACCCGTCAACCATTCAATCACCTGATGCAATTCTTCTTTGCTCCTTCCTTTTCGCTCCAACTTCGCCAAATAAAGTGGATAGACCGTAGCAAAGGTCATTTTGGCCATTTTTTCATTGTGAGCAGCTGTAGGTTGCATGAATCGAAAAAGTAAAATCGTACTCGCGAATAAACGGCAAATATCAACCCATCTTTGGAAATAACCACCCCTTGGCACAGGCGATCAATTCCTGCATCGGTTGGGTTTTGTGGTCGATCTCGTAAGCCTTGGAAAACGCATCAACACCCTGCTGCAAAGCCGGTGCCGTTGACAAATCCCGCTGCTTCAATGCCGCTACCCCACACAACCATTCCACCGCCAAAATGTTCTCAACGTTCTCAATAACACGCAACAACTTGGTAGCCGCATTCGCCCCCATACTCACGTGATCCTCCTGTCCGTTCGAACTCATGATGCTATCCACCGAAGCCGGTGTACACAACTGCTTGTTCTGCGATGCCAATGCCGCCGCACTGTACTGGGCAATCATATAACCACTATCCAAACCCGCACCATCGGCCAAATACGGCGATAAGCCCCGCTGTCCACTCACCAACAAATACGTTCTGCGCTCGCTGATGCTACCCAACTCCGATAACGCCATCGCGGCATAATCCAACGTCAAAGCCAACGGCTGTCCGTGAAAATTGCCACCACTCAGTACGATATTCTCCTCCTCAAACACATTGGGGTTGTCGGTCACCGAATTCAACTCCGTTTCCCAAACATCCAAACAATGATCCAAGGCATCGTAAGACGCACCATGAACCTGGGGAATACAGCGGAAACTATAAGGGTCTTGCACCTGTTTTTTGGGTTGCTTTGCGATGGGTGAATCTTCCAAAATGGCCCGAATCTCCGCCGCCGCCGCAATCTGTCCAGCATGAGGCCTGACGCGATGAATGGGCGATTGAAAAGGATCCATCCGACAATCAAATGCATCTAT
>CANHXF010000053.1 GCA_947464515.1 Flavobacteriales bacterium | reverse complement strand
TGGGCTGAAATAATTCACTCTTTCCAGCGAAGACATCATTGTTATTGTTTTCATCATTGGCGATACCAGTGATTGTAAACATTTGCATGGCTTTCTTATTTTGCACATACGCGTAATCGTCGCTCTCACAGTGAATTCTAATACTACCGCCGCTAGGCAAATTGATTTTTGACAATGTCCAAGCAGTGGCGTTTAAATCTGCTTCTGCTTTTATTTGATCAACATAGGGAAAATCAGAATTCGCCATGTAGGCATTTTGAACGTTCAATATGTTACCCTCATTTTGCTTGTAATTACCCCAACGATCGTGATTTTTAAGTCCGTATTCAGGGTTGAAATTACTTTGAATTAAATTCGTATAATCGAAAGTGTATGGGCTAAATGCACTTTTATTTGAAGTTCCGTACGTAAAATATATTTTCTTCAGCGTTAATTTACCCGATTTACTCAGATCAAAACCCGAACTGTTTTGATCTTTCTTCATTTCAACATTGTTTTCAGTTTTCGGACATAGAGAATAATCATATACAAAATGCACTTCTTTAATGGGTACTGCAGTTTGCGGATTCGCATCGTATTCCGGCTTGCTGTAGACAGAGATTTTGCGAAGTAATTTCATATTCTGTTTTCCAAAGCCTCCATTTCTGCCGGCCGTTTCACAGGCATCCGTGCGATTTTCAAGCGTAAATATGGCAACGGTATTTTTTGTTTCTATTTTTTCTAAATACCATATTTCTTTTTCCCCATACACATAATTGGCTTTATCATCAAAATAATCAGTTCTTAAGCCTTCATTATAATTTGCAGTTCCATTGGCAAAGGGCGTTCTCCATTTATATGGGTCTTTTGATTTTTGGTATTTAAATAGCGTATAATTACCAATATCCCCCTTGCTTGGACCTCTCACACCATCTACATCTACATAATCGGGCGACAGCACTGCAGACAGTAAATGAGAATAGGCAAATGCCGGCATTTTTGTGCTGGAATAGTAATGATCATTGCCCCTTCTGTTGTAAATTGAATTATCCCCTTTGCCGTTTGAATTATCATAAGCATAATTAACTATTCCTTTATCTCCTTCAATGTTGGCTTTATGGCCTGAAATATTTTCTGCCCGCATCAAATTATCCGTATTCATGCCGACATTAAAGCTTGTCTCTTCTTGATAGGTATTATAGGCAGGAACACCATAATAGTAACGAACGCCATCATTTCGGGTGACAGATATTTCGCCTACATGGTGTTTAGGGGCATGGTACAACGGCTTGGTATTGCCATTTAATCCTTTATAGGGCAAATCCCGGAATGAAAGGAGAGAAAACGTTTGGTTTCTTTTAATTCGTTTGGTACGATAGTTTTTAGGTGGCATCGCAATGACATCACCAGCGTCTGTTTGGTAAGCCGCTTTCGTACGCACTTCAAAATCACGTGGACCATTCGCATCCAACGCTATTCTAACCGCTTTGTCTTCGCCTAGTGATTGAAAAAATTCTGGTTCATCATCTACGCTCAGTTCACCCATCTCTTTGAAAGAACTAGATTCATAGGTTAAATCATCCCCTAAAATTCGCCAAGGTAAAACAGCTGCTGCTCGATTGCTGTAATTTATTCCGTTGGAGAACTTACTTTTAATAGTACTTGCCCATTCCCCGGATTCGGTTTCTGTTGCATTTAAACTAATATCCACACCCACTTCAAACAAACTACCACCCCCAGCCTCCGCGCCCACAGAAGTTCCCGTTGAAACGCTTCTACTCACATTGTCAGCTACATAACCAACATCATTTCTGTATGGCCGAAAACTACCACTAATACCTTGACCAGATGCAGAATAGATGTCAAAAGTGTAATTGGTAATAGGCAAATTTGGTGTATTCTTATTATAAGCCATGTCCCACGACCTGTTCAGATCCATCATGCCAGTTACTCGTCCATTATCATCCCTGCTAACATTTTGAGAATTCAGATAACCATATGCTGGAATTTGCATCTTGCCACTATCCAAATTCATGGCTTGTTCACTGTAATATCCGGTGAAACTTGTCCCTTTTGGAAACGCACCCAATGAAGAATTTCCTGTCGCATAAGAAAAATTCACATTGTAATTGCGCATTGGCATATTTACCCTGGGGGTGTAAGTAGGAAGTCCAAAATTCATCTGATAACCAAATTTTAGTGATTGTCCAATTTGATTGATATTCACAGATGATTTGATACTTAAATCTGTTAGTCCTGAACGGCTATTGAAAGAAGAACCCACTGCCAAAGTGCTACGTTTATCCGCATCCTCTGCCATGTATTTTCTATTATCATAACTCAAATTAGCGGTAACCGATAGTCCATTGGAGGAACTGCCTAATCCCAAGGAACCATTCATAGACCCTTTTGATTTGCTTCCGGCACTAAAACTTGGTGAAATCATTGACTCAAATCCAAAACCATTGTAATTGTTGTAATTAACACCAAAGGAGGATTTTAATAGTAAATCACCTTTAGCTTCTTTTCCAAAAATCTCAGATTGAGTAAAGGGAATAATCGTACTTGCACCAATAGTTCGGTTGGGTCTGAGATTATATTCAGTTTCAACAATGTCTCCATTAAATTCATCCGGAATTCCGCGCATGCTTCTGTTAATCGCGCCAACATTGATATTCCAGCCCAATCCTACCCAACTTGCCTCCTGGTCAGAAGTGATACCAGAATTATAAGCCAAATTCACAGGATAGCCATCCACATCGATAAGTGGAATATTGTAACTGAAATCGCCAGAAAATGGATTCACCATATCAGTAACACCGATGGGTTGAAATGATTGCACTTCAGGTTGACTTGGTCCGTTGGTTAAAGCATATACCTTTAACGGCCAAAATATTTCAACCAATAAATTCAATCCAATAAACGCCGAAACAGGCTTTAAATACTTCCTGATAAATTTCATAGATCTGTGTCGCTTAGTTTATTTTCTACATGAATATCACCCAGCCCAAAATACTCATCGTTTAAAATCAAATGATGCCGCTGTGTTTTCCAATTCTTCACCGCTGGAAATGCGGTCTGAATACTCAAATAAGGTGCAACACCAAAATTCCTTTCCAATTGCACCATTGCGCAGGGAAGTGTGTCATTGCCAATAACCATCCGAATGTTTCTCTGAATTATTGATGAAAAGTACTTTACTCTTTCTTCGAAGGGTCTAGGATTTGATTCCTTCAGCAGATCTGGTTGTTTATCGCTGGAAATTCTCAATTCATAGCAAATTATTTTTTCAGCCTCAACAATTTCAGCCGTTGATGGGTCTTCGCCACCATTCAAAATATTCAATCTCTTTCTCGCCGATTGATATATCAATTCGAACTTATGATCTTTAATAGATTTAGAACTACTGATTATTTCCAGTTCAGTTGATTGAGAATTAGTCAATTTACCCAGACTATTATTCATGATTTCATCCCATGGTCTGCCGGTAATCGCCGGGGTCAAACTCAACAATATACCAATACAAAAAACTGTAAAGATCAACGGCAAAACATATCGTTTACGTAGCTTCATTTATTCGTGGATGTAAATCTGTTGTTTATATATTTAGTCGCTTCCTTGGTTGCGTTGAATCTGTCCCTCGCATATAAAATTGTCCCTATCGATTCTGTCCCAAACAAAAAGTCATAGTCTTTTTCTTTACCGAAATCTGAAAGGTACGATTCTAGTTGGGCATGAATTTGATCATCGTATTGTTGAGTTAAATCGGCGTTGGACGACATCACTTCTTCTTCCTTAACGATGTATTCTTCCCTCTTCATCTGGTAATAAGCTGCCAATTCATTGCTATATTTTGAATTCAACTTCTTGGAAACCAAATTGAGTTCAAAGTTTAAAGAATCCAATTGTCTCATTCTAGCCGCCTTGACAACCTTTAAATCACCACGTAATTGTTGGGTAAAAGTGAAATTTTCAAATACTTCCTTCAAATTAACATAGCCAAATCGTGGCCTTGAAACATACCAAATCGATGTAAAAGCAGTGAAAGCTAACAAGATTAATATGGTCCAATACTTATTCATGCTCAATCAACGATCTGTATCTTCAGAAAATAAGGAACATGGTTTTCACCCAATACCTCAAGTGTGAAATATCCAGTCGCAAGTCCTGGAATCTTTGAAAGGTCCATTGAGTATTTATTGATCCCGAAATGTTGTAATACATTGGAGAACTCGTTGGGTCGAGCTATTTCTACTTTTTCAACCCCGATTTGATTGTTTTCAATTAAGTAGGAATAATTATCATCGCCACTCATCTGGATTCGTAAAAATTCACCGTTGTAACTGCCCGTACACACAAAATACAAAACCGTGTTCGACTTAACTTGAATATTGCCTGCATCCAATCGGGTAGTGAATTTGGCGAATTTGAATGTATCCTTCTTTTCAATTTCTTCTGGTTTTAATCGAAACTCCCAAACCTCACTTTGTGCCACTGGGATGCTTTCAACCAATCCATCCACTTTCCAACAATAAACTTTGCCCGTATCCAAATCGTTCATCTCCGCAGGATATGGCAGTGTCGGTTGATCAATGCCAATTTGATAATACAGTGGCCTATTACGGATTACCGCATCTGGGCAAGATTGATTTTTTGAGCGTTCCACCAGAATATACCTGTAATTAAAGCCGGTCACATTAGCAATTGGCATTGGGGGTATCCAATTAAAGGTGGGTCTTTTCCATTCTAACTCAGCTTTATCTTCCGGAATAGCCAATAGTAACGGCGTGGGCGGCTCAACGACCATTTCAAAACACTCAGGGTATTCATTGTATAAGGCTTCAGAACCTTGACCGTCGCAATTACCTGTTATGCAATATGCATTGTAACAAACTGTGTAAGTTCCACTGGGAAAAGTGCCAGTCATACCTTCAATATCTGCAATCGCTTGACTGTGGTATGTAAGCTGTGAAGTATTAACTGTAGCAGCGGTATAACTCTGAGCACCTGGGACCAAAAGCACAACTCCGCTTTTCATCGTACAAACCGGTTTCCCGCCAGCAGAAACGGTAGCTATAAAATAAGCGTTGAGATTAGCAGCACCAGTGAACTGAATATCTATGTTCCAGACATCGGCAGCCATAAACCGAAAGCTGTTTGTAAACCGCGGATGGAATGTTAATGGGCTCCCTTTTGCGGCGACAAAAAACAATCCCAGAATTACACAAACTAGATATTTTCGCATGTTACAATGTTTATTATGTTCGTTTTTCATGGTAGATAACCTCAATGCACATTTATAAAATTGGGCTCGAAATGTCTCTATTTAGTACAAACTTTATGTTTAATTTATTCGAATATAAAAAACTAAAAACCACAAATCCAATTAGAAATCATTAAATTTTTTTTTCGTTTAAACAAATAGCGGTTTTATCACAGCCATATCATAGTTTCGTAATAGTATATTTTTCAAGTAATTGATAGTATAGATGTTTACCACTATAACAAGGCGTATATTAATACTGTTTTCCGTGTATACCAATTCTATCATGGTATATGCACAAACCACTGATTCTACCAATACGAGAAAATCTTTTTATTTAGATTCTACAAATTATTTCAAACAAAACAAACTTGATTCAGGTTTTCTAAAATCGAATAGCGGCTTGTCTAAACTGAAAAATCGTATCATTCCAGATAGCGCTTCACTTTATGAGTTACTTACACCAAAAATCAAAGGTAGAATTGGATTTGAAGGCTATCATACTAGCTTTCAAAATCCAAGGATGCTCAGTGAATCACAATATTTGAGATTATCTGGTAATACCTCTATTTCAATGGGGGGATTGCCCTTGTTGGTCGACTTCTATAGAACAAGTGAAACTCAAACTTTTTACAACAGCAACTTTATAAAGGTCAAGTTCGATTACCAAACTTTTATTAGCAACATCACCAAACAATGGGAACAACAAATGCAAAGGGCGAGTACAGATGCTAATTTATCTAAATATCAGTCTCAAGTGCATGACAAGCTGATAATAGAAAGTGAAAAACAAAAGGACGCACTCAAAAACCAACAATTATCACTGGAAACCAAACTCAAGGAACAACAAGAAGCCTTTTTACTTCAATATCAAAATCAGGCAGACTCAGTCTCCTTGAGTCTCAAAGACAGCCTAACAACCAGAATTGGGGCAAAAAGAGATTCCATTGAAAAAAATGAGCATCCCAAAATGCTGTCGGCCGACAGCATGAAATTGGAACAATTGAAGAACGACACTCAGCGAATCGCAGAAAGTTTACGGGAAATTGAAACCCAATTACAAAATCTCCAAAACAAGCGACGACAATTAGATAGTACATTCAATGCGGACACGACTAAGCTCAACCAATATAAAAGGCTGTTGGAGGATCCTGAAGCCAATGTAACATCTTGGTTAAAAGAACAAGGGCTTCCTCCTCAATTGGGACTCCTTTCCAGAATAAAAGATTTTCAATCGGGTATTATCAATCCATTGATTCATACCTACAGTATTTCTGGTGTCAGTATGAAAGGTCTTGAAAGTAGTATCGCGCTCGGTAAGCAAACGTTGAATTTCGCATTCGGCAAGGCGATTATCTCAGATTTCATTTCATACAATAGAGCAAACAACAGATATGAAAGGACATTTATCGGTGTAAATTATGACTTGAAAGTTAATAGTCATTTTTCATTACATCTATTTGGTCATTATGCTACAGACCCTAAAAGTAAATTTATAAACCAGAACCGAATTGCATTGCAAAACGGAGTCGTTGGTTTCAATGCCATTTATCGGTCCAACAAATGGCCCAAATTGGACCTGTCCTATGCCAAAAGTAGTTTTAAAGCACTCAATAATTTCGAATCTAACACCCACTATTTTTCTGCAAGCCCTTATTCAATATCACAACAAGCCATGAGTACAGGAGCTTATAAAATATTGGCCGAGAAAACCGTTGTTAAAGGATTTGCATTGGAAGGAAGCACCCAAATGGTAGGTCCTAGATTTAAGAACCTCGGAAATCCTTTCATGCGTGTTAATTTCATTGAACACATCGCTAAAACAAAATTTGCGTTTTATAAAAATCAGATAAACGCCTCTGTATTCTATAAAACCACACGCGACAATCCGCTAAGAATAAGCGAAGTTACTAATATCAGCAGTGGATATGGTTTAAGTCTAAATACGCATTTCAAAAACAAAAAATTGCCCAATTTCATGGCCTCATTGTCTCCATATGAGCAGGGCAATAACCATCCTGATAGTCTATTTCGAATCAATAGTAAATTCTCTATTCTTACCGCCGGAATGACTTATCGTAAAGGGAAAAGAACCAAATACTTCCTCATGGTTTATGGTAGCCAAAGTCGCATGCAATTTACCGACACCTTCTTTGCCATTGTTCGTACCTTATCTGTATCGCAAGATCTATCAATTGGCAAAAAACTCACCGTGGGCATGGGAAGCACATTTACTAGGACTTTCCCATCCGTCGATAGTACACAAGCAAATATCCATCAAGCTCGAATCAATTACAAAATCGGCAAATCAACGTCAATTTCATTAAATGGTTTTTCATCGCAATTTTTAAATGGCGCTTATCGCAGAGGCGGCAGCTTATCCGTTTCAGCACCAACAGGAAAACATTTGAAAATTTCTATCAAAGCGGGTTATGATCATTACTACAAACTTTGGGGAGTTGATAATAAAGAAGCTTTCTGGGGATTGGGTAAGATAGAATACCTATTTTGATCATCTAATCAAATTTTCATTTACACACTCAAAGGGATAGTGTCATTTTTTCAATAAAATGCATGCATTTTCAGTGTGAATCAATTCTATCCAGTACTTTATTGGGTCCTTTTTTTAGTAAAAATACCATTCGGAAGTAATACCTGGGGAATTATCGGCACTTTCATGAAAGAAATTCAATCATCCAAGTGAGTTTCATTGCAATTTGTCGGAATTATTTAACGCTTTTGGGAATTTTACGGTAAAAACACCGCAATTTTGGGAATTTCATGGGAAATTTGTGGGAATTTGATGGTAATTTGATGGTAATTTGATGGTAAATTAGGGTAAATTCAAGGAAAATCGAGTAAAAACCTATCCAAATGGGTTATTCAACAGTCAAGATCTAATATTTATCGCTGTTACACCTGTTACACTGTAACAAGTGTAACAGGTGTAACAGTGTAACAGATGATCATTTTGATTCTAACCTTAACAATCGATGATAATTTCATTGGATCTTTCAGGAACGAATACAAAAGTTGAGAAATTAAGTCCTGCGCAATCAGTTACTGGAATAATCGGACAAACCAACCCCTCTTCGTCGGACTGAAATTGACCCCTCATTTGAGGCAAATTAATGATACATAATAAGGATGGTGGCCTTTTCTAACGATTTTTCTTTGTCGTTATTTTTAAAATTATGTTGATCGAATATTGAGTTCACTTTTTTAGTTGAATTGCTTTCCACCAATAAAAAAATGCTTCGGGGTCGGACTTCTTTAATTTCTGCAACCGAGGATTATTAGGTGCTTCAATGGTTGCCTCTGCAATTTGTTTTGGGTCTATGAATTTTTCAATAGTCGTTGCATCGCTTGCAATGAGTTGCGACACGTAGGCAGCTTTTGCCGCATGTGTGATTGCTTTTTCCAAATAGTATGCCTCTGAAAAAATAAAGCCTCGCACACTTTCAATACCTTTCAACAATGCTCCAAAATCTCCTTTGCCTTCAATGCCTCTTACAGAAATGCAAAGCGAAGTTTGGTAAGTATCTTCCAAAACATCAGCAGGACTTGTGCCGTTGATATTGCGGTATATCATTTCCGTTTTTACAATTTTGTTGTAAGTGATTTTTATGGTTTTTAAATCTGTTACGACATCAACTAAATTCCCGATGTCGTAAAGCTGTTTAATAATTTCCATTGCCATGCTGTTCTCATTGCGTTTGTATGGCACTCCAGTGGTGTTGGGTGCAAAGGCGGTGAGTTTATCTCCTAACAAATCTTCCACTGATGGCATTTGTATTTGTGCCTCTTTTCCGGCGCTAATTACAAACTGCGATTGCAAGCCGTGAGCAGAAACTTTGCTGTAATGGTTTGCTTCAAAAAGTATATCCAACAAAATATAATCATCACCTTTATGTATTTTGTGAATGGGGGTGTAGTAAAATTT
>CANHXF010000052.1 GCA_947464515.1 Flavobacteriales bacterium | reverse complement strand
TGATGAATTTGAGCGTTGGAAACTGGGACGAGTCAATCGAAAAATCGGACTTAATGTTGTGGCTGATGACCAATAACGTGAACACCGAATCGCAGCTGGTGAAGGCAGATAGGGTATCGCGGAGTGATAGAGGTAATGGGTATTTTTTGTTTCGGTAGGCAAAGGAATCGGTGTTGCAGAGGCTGAGTTGCTGCGATACAAATTGGGGCGAATTGACGGTCAACTGAAGGTTGATCACCGAATCACAGCCGTTGGTCCGTGTTGTTTTGATTTGGTAGTTGCCAGTGGCAAAAAACGGCAAGTTGTTGAAGCGAAGGGTATCGCCCAAACAAATCGCTGTCTTGATAAAAATGGTGGTGTCGGTGAGGACGGTCAGCTGCAAATTGACAATGGAATCGCAGCCGCGGAAATTGGTGAAGGTATCGGTGTAAGAGCCAGAAATCCGGTAGGCCCGCGCGCCAACCGTGAAACTATCGCCCCGACAGATTTTTGGAAAAAGAAAAATGAACGAGCGGGGCTTGAAAGTGAGCTTGTACTGAATGAGAGAATCGCAGCCGAATTGGTTTTTAAGGGAGTCGGTGAAGGTGGTATCGCGGAAATGCGAGAATCCGTTGTGGGTCCAAGTATCAGCCGCACAGAATTGCAGCGATTGCGTATTGAACTGTTTGGGGTTGGACTGAAGTTGATACCGAGTAAATGCGCCGTTGCAATGAAAATTACGCTGGATTTTCACGGTGTATTGCTGTCTGGCGGTGGGATTAAACAGGGTATCTGAAAAGTGGTTGAGCGAATCGACTTGCTTAACGATTTTTTGGGTTTTGTTATCGGTCCAAACGAATGAATACTTTGAGGCTGAATCGCATCGGGGCAAGGTAACAAAGAGATAATCATCGCAGGTGGCGGGGCCGTTTGAGTTGAATAATAGGGTGGAATCAATGCTCACGTAGGGGTTAGCGATTGCCGCAACCAATTTTTCTCCGGTAGCATAAATCATGTTGTTTTGGATGTTGTATTTTACGTCCTGTATGCGACCAATTTCTTTGATTCTAGAGGAGTCGATGATGATATCTGCTTCTTTTTTAAACGTATCTCCGAGGAAAGTAAATACAGCCAATTTGGGTCGATAATTCCCAACAAAGATGTGATTGGAATAGTCGGTGGCCACACCAAATTGCATATTTTGCGTATCGAGATTGTTGGTAAAGGTATCGAGTATTTTACCGGTTTTTTTATTGTAAGCGGTGAGCGTTTTTCCATCAAAAGTGAATGCGAAATAATTGTTGGCGGCTACGGCATTTGAATTGAAAATTAATAGGTTTCTGTTAGGTGAAAAGCGCCATGTTCTGCCACTACTGCCCAGAAAATGTATCGGAGGGGAGTGTTTCCAGAGATTGCTTTGTAAGTTTTTGTTTACCCGAAATAGGGTGTCATTGATTGTGCCCAAAGACGCGGTGGCATCAAATTTTACTAAGTTAAATAGATTTCCCGACGGGTCTTGGGCTGCGGCGCGAATGTCTTTGTATTGCCCCGTGTAGGTATACAACATTTTCGAGGAAATAATACCTGTATCGTTGAGTTGGACCATCACACCATTTGTGCCCAAGGCTTTGTATTTATTTTCGATGCAATCACAGTGCATTTGATTGAAGGTATTGGTCTTGTGGGGATAGGTCTTAACGAATCCGTCATAAAAACCATTTGAATCCAATCTAACGATGCGGGGTTTATTGAGTTTGCCTGTGGTAAAATCATAATCAGGTGCATCTTGTCCCAAAATTATACTGTGTTTTAAAGGTTCAACCATGAAATTGGTGTACTTACCTGTTGTAGAGCCGTTGAGGTGCCATTTGATAGTATCTATCGTGCCTTGAAAAATCCATTGCAGTGAACCATTTGCGGCGCTGTATTTGGCAATTTTTGTGGAGTTTCCAGCCAGGTACCATCCCCATTGTCCCGGACCGCCATATACGTACACGTTGCCATGGTTGTCGTACTGTAAATTGAGTCCACAATTCCTCGCCTCGATCAATGCTTTGTTTGCTGCATCCCAAGAGGGCCAGCTTGCCGTGTCCATGTTGTTAATCACATGAACCCAGGGGTCGATGATGAGAGTTTGTTTTGGATTATACTGTGTTACATCAAGTAAATAATGGCTTTGATTTTTTTGTATCGAAAACGCTATTGGCAGTGAATCTTGCTGAAAAATGCTCCACTGGGTTTGGGGAACCTGCATGGAGGGCAATTTGGATAGCATGGAGGTATTGGCATTGATTTCTGTTTGTGATTCTGGAGAAATTTGCCATCGAATGGTTTGAATATTACCACCTGGATGCACGAAGAAAGAGTATTTGAAACCCACTGAATTCGGCTGGATTTCGTAGATTAGATCAATGTACGGATAGAAGTTTTTAAAAGTGATTTTTGAATAACCATAGGATTTTTTGTTTTGATCGCCATAGCTAAAATAGAATGGGGATTGGCCCTCGCTGTGGATTATAGCATCGGAATTGGCGTATTCGAATTTTTGGAAAAACCGACTACGTCCATTGTTGATTGCAAATCCGTTATTTAAAATTGCCACTTGGGCATGGTTGTCCTGATACATGAACAACGGCTTCACCAAAGGCGCTTGACCGTCGGGTAGGATGGGTTCAAATTGACCCTTATTTTCAATGAAATAATGCTGGGGAAAGGGGTTGGTATTAACAAACGGGGTTTGGGCCCACAAGTTTTTGTGAATTATAAAAAATAATATCCACTGAAATCGTTTCAATATTGCAAACGAATTGTATATGTGCAATTTCCTCTCGGACTCATTCTTATTGCAGAAAACTGTCGGATTGTTGGCGGAGGATTAGGACAATTACAAGATGGAGTCGCTGGAACACCTGTTAGTGCATCCACAGTGAATATTATTGGATTGCAACCAGGAATATTATATCGAACTGAGACAGGCGTGCCAGAGTAACAGGTAGTGTCATAACGAAAAGTATCACTGAAAATCCCGTTAGCAAGAACTGTACCTGACCCGTTCAAAATTTCCCATCCACCAGAAGAAGGCTGAATACAATTAATATTGGCATTTTGCAATTCGATATCAAAAGACTGGGCATTTGATGTGCAATAGAAACTCGTAAATAGTAGAATAAAAAATAGTTTGTTTATTGTATTTTTCATCTATGCAAGATAATAAAAAGATCTAAACAATCAAACCTTCCAAAAATAACCTGCTAAAATTCAACGCTTTTACAGTGAGTGAAATAAACGAAAATGGTGATACTTAAAATACTTTTAGTAAAACAGTTTGTGATTGGGAATTGTTTCAATTATCATTGTATCAGATATTTAAAATGATACGGAAAATAATATTGATTTTAATTTTATCAACTTCAAGTAAATTACATTCCCAAACTTGCCTCTGGGAGATATCATGGGAATTAGATTGCATAAGAAATCTGAACATTGGATTCAAATGCGCTCCAAGTGGACTGAAAACATGCCAAACGAATTATGGGACTGTCTCTTTCTATGGTTGTTGGAATAGACCATCAAAATCATACACTTATGCATCCCCCCCATTTTGCCATGTTAATACCGGGTGGGTAGGTTCTCCTCCTGGCTGTTTAACAAGAGCAAGTTTACTTTTATGTGTTAATGGTGTGCCACTAGAACACGGCGATATGATTTGTTGCAGTGATCCGCCGGGTGGTATCTACCCATTTTATCCATATTGTATTAGTTGTGGATGTGCTATTGTACAAATTGATGAAGCTGCTGAAAAAATTGACGTAACAGATCCACGCCCATTCGGAAATTATTGCCCACCTCAAGGAAATTAAATGACTTTCTAATATGAGAAACTATATATTCATTATTGCACTTTCATTATTGTCTGGACGATTAACCGGCCAACAAAAACCCTCTTGGAATACTGGGTACTATTCATCAGGAACTGCACTGAAATTTACTGAATCGCACAACAAGCTATTGCCCACAACAGATTCAGTGGGAAATGTGTTTATGGCTTTTCATTACACAGATACATTGATATTAGACGGAAAAATTTACCGAGCTAACGGAAAGAATTCATTCGTAATCAGAAAAGTAGATAAATATGGTAAATCCCAGTTCAACTTGTTTGCTCAAGCACGAAGTGGGGGAAGAAAGGTGGTGCTGTCTGATTTGTTCGCGCTTCGAGATGGTGGCTTTGCCATCGCTGTATCTACCGATGACACCCTTGACTTGGGAAAGGTGGTTCTTGGGGTCCAAAACAGAAATGTAGACGAAAGCTATGTACTTCGATTCAATGCCGATGGATCCTTGCGTTATAAAATTCATTTCTATGGAGCAATACCAAATATCCGACCAGGGTACAAAAACGACTTGGTGGTATATGCCGATTTTAAATCCCCAGACATTGTAACAATTAATGGGAAATCCTATGACCCAATCTACAACAGAGATTTAATTCTTCAAATCGCGGCTGATGGAACCATTGGCAAAACCTATAACAGATTTAGTTCCTTGATTGATTGGACAGAAGATATGAAAGGAAATATGTATTTGTTCTCGATGCTTTACAGTTCGGATACGGCGAAAGGCCAACCATTTGTTGATACGACGTTATTCCCGAGTGCAAAAAGTGGCAATTATAGAGATCATGTGATCCTGGGGTTGAAGCAAAATGGAAATGTTAAGTGGATTTTTAGATTGGACTCTGCGCATGGAAGTAATTCAGGTTTATATAAGTTTGGTATTGATAAAGCGGGTCGAATTTATTTCTGTGACAACATTGGGAGGGCGTTCAAATATCAGGGTAAGGTTTTGATGTCCTCTCCCAATCGAGCCAATCGTGCTCTTTTTGGCGTTCTTGATAGCAATGGCAAACTCCTAAGGTATTTTTTTGATAAGAGTTATGGAATTGGGGAGGAACAGAGTATTTCTATGTTCCCTACTGCATGGTTAGGCAATGATGTAGAAATTAAGTTGTGGGCAGGGCAGGATTTTGCTTGGCCCAAAAAATCTTTTGTATCTGGTCAGATTTTTCAAAGTTGTTATTATAATTTCCTTAAGGATACATTCTCTGATGTGATGGATGCTGAGCCTTCTCTAGCCGAAAGACGTAATTATTTTAAGCGACAACAGCGTTGGGGCACTTTCACGGGATTTGGTGGTAAAGGGGGCGGAATGATTGTCGGCGATGATTTGTACACCAATTATGGAGGGAATGATTACATGGGCTTCTATTTTGATCCAGACATCAAAGCAAGTAAAAAAGAAATTGCGCTTGCACCTCAAGTCAATGTATACCCTAACCCAACAATAGATGGGATATTACACCTTGAGTCTATTAGCGCAATGCATTCGTTGGTATTGTTGTCGGCAAATGGACAAGAAGTTACTCGATTCACAGCAAAGGGTTCAAGCATTGACCTTGAAATGCCAACGGTTAGACCGGGACTTTACTTTATCCAAGGCGTATGCAATCAGCACAGATTTACAAAAGCTTTTGTCGTTGACAAACAATGATCAACCAACAAGAGTTGCATTACGAAGTAGCGAATGGAATTAATGAATATAGAAATTCATTAAATCAACAAAACTAAATCAATTACGCAAAACACGCCGCAACAATCTCGGCTTGTTCTTTGTCGTAGATTTTCTTGTAGCCCGTAGCGGGTGATGCACTGCTCTTTCTGCCAATGTATCGCAATGCCGATGGGAAATCGTAGCGAGCCAAATGCAACCAAGTGCCCTGGTTTTTGGGTTCTTCTTGTGCCCAGCAGAATTCGGCGCCTTTGTACTGCTCGAAAATCTCAGCCAACTTCCATTCTGGCAATGGATACAACTGTTCGATGCGCACAACCGCCACATCGCTGTGGTTGCCGGCTTCCTTGCCCGCCAAAATATCGTAGTAGATTTTCCCGGTGCAGAAAACCACCCGGCGGACCTTCTTGCCCACTTGGGTGTCGTTGATTACCTCTTGGAATACGTCCTCGCTGAGATCTTTCATCGTGCTTACGCACTTGGGGTGACGCAATAAGCTCTTGGGACTCATGATTACCATCGGAACTTGGAAGTCACGCTTCAATTGGCGACGCATCGCATGGAACAAACTACCCGGAGTAGAGCAGTTCAATACTTGCATGTTGGAACCGGCGCACAACTGTAGGTAACGCTCCAAACGCGCACTGGAATGCTCAGGGCCTTGGCCTTCTTGTCCGTGCGGCAACAACATCACCAAGCCGCTAAATTTGCCCCATTTGGCTTCGGCACTGGCGATGAATTGGTCGATGATAATCTGAGCACCGTTCGAAAAATCGCCGAACTGAGCCTCCCAAATCGTTAACCCGTTGGGGGTGCTGCTGCTGTATCCGTATTCGTAACCCAAGGCCGCGTATTCGCTCAACAAAGAGTTGAAAATGCTCAATTTGGCCTGGTTTTCTGTCAAATGGTTCAAAGACACATACTCTTGCTCGCTGTCTTCCTTTTTGATGACCGCATGTCGGTGCGAGAAAGTTCCACGCTCTACATCCTGACCCACCATTCTCACGGGGTGACCTTCGGCCAACAGGGTGGCATAGGCCAACAATTCGCCCATGGCCCAATCGAAGGTGCCGTTATCAACCATTTTTGAGCGATCGGCGAACAGGTTTTGTACTTTTTTGATGGGCAAGTTGTCTTCTGGGATGAAGGCCAATTTTTTGCCCAATGTTTGCAGGGTTTTTACATCAACGCCTGTTTTTACTGGGTTTTGGAAATCTTTGGGTTTGGCGTGGTGGAACCCTTCCCAGGTATTTTTTACATCAGAGGTTTTGGGTTTGAAATCGCCTTTGGCTTCTTCAAATTTGGCTTGCAGTTGGGCACGGAAATCGGCTTCCATCTCTTGGGCCAAAGCCGCATCGATATCGCCACGCTCCATGAGTTTTTGCTTGTAAATCTCTCTAGGATTGATGTGTTTGTCGATCAGTTTGTACATCGCCGGCTGGGTAAAACGGGGCTCATCACCCTCGTTGTGACCGTATTTGCGGTATCCCAACAAATCAATGAAAATGTCTTGGTTGAACTCTAGGCGATAGGCCATGGCCAATTTCACGGCATGCACTACGGCTTCTACGTCATCGGCGTTCACGTGCAACACGGGGCAAAGGGTTACTTTAGCCACATCGGTGCAATAGGTAGAAGTTCTGGCGTCGAGGTAATTGGTGGTAAAGCCAATTTGGTTGTTGGTAACCACGTGGATGGTTCCGCCCACGTAGTAGCCTTCCAAACCACTCATCTGCACCACTTCGTACATGATGCCTTGACCTGCAATCGCTGCATCGCCATGGATCAAGATCGGACAGATTTTGGTGACATCGCCCTGGTATTTGGTGTCGAGTTTGGCGCGAACGAGGCCTTTCACCACGGGATTAACCGCTTCGAGGTGAGAGGGGTTATCGGCCAAGCGCAAGTGCACTTTTTTGCCGCTGGCGGTATCGATGTCGGTGCTATAACCGAGGTGGTATTTTACATCGCCTTCAAAATCTTCGAAGCCTTCTTCGGTTTCATTTTGGAAGACTTTGCCTTCGAATTCGCCAAAAATTTGGCTGTAAGTTTTGTTGAAGATGTTGGCCAACACGTTCAAGCGACCGCGGTGCGCCATTCCCATCACAAACTCATCCACGCCGAGGCCGGCACCGTATTGAACCACGGCATCGAGGGCGGGCACCAAGCACTCCAATCCTTCCAAGGAGAAGCGTTTTTGACCGATGTATTTGGTGTGCAAGAAGTTCTCAAACACGGTGGCTTGGTTCAATTTCTTGAGGAAGTGACGTTTTTCGTCGGTGTTGAGGTTGGGGATATTTTTGGTTTGTTCGAAACGACTTTGCAACCACTCGCGGCGTTTGGGGTCGCGGATATAGCTGAATTCGCAGCCGATGCTTTCGCAATAGGTTTGTTCGAGCAGGGCGATAATGTCTTTGAGTTTGGCTGGACCCATGCCCACTTCATGACCGGCGTTGAAGGTTTTCTCCAAATCGGCGGTTTCGAGGCCAAAGTTTTGGATGTCGAGGGTGGGGGTATATTGCCTGCGCTGACGCAAGGGGTTGGTTTTTGAGAAGAGGTGCCCACGCTGTCTGTACCCTTGGATGAGGTTCATGACATGGATTTCTTTGAGGGCATCTTCGCTGATGGCGTCGCCCGATTCAAATTTCTGTGCACCCAAATCAAATCCTTCAAAGAACTTTCTCCAGCCAAAATCCACGCTTTCGGCGTTGGCTTGGTACTGTTGGTAAAGGTTGTCGATGGCTACAGGATCGGCATTTGTCAAGAAAGAAGTATCAGGAGCGCTCATAATAGTACGCAAATTTACCCAAAATGGGTGAGGTATAAAAATCGCGCGGCGAAGTGTTTAAAAGGGGGTGGCGATTGCGGCGGCGGGGGCTTGCGTCATCGGCCAAATTTGGGCCAGTGCCCACATCAAAATACAGCCAAATAAGAAGGCATCGAACCGATCCAAAGCACCGCCATGACCGGGCAAAAATTTGCCACTGTCTTTGATGCCTTTTTCGCGTTTGAGGGCGCTTTCGAAGAGGTCTCCGGCTGTGCCAAACACACTCATGAGTGCTCCTAGGATGGCGCCTTGCCAGATGTTGGTGATGTGGAAGAAGGCATAAAAACAGTAGGCGCCAACGGCTGCGGTGAGCAGGGTACCACCGATGAATCCTTCCCAGGTTTTCTTGGGCGATAGTTCGGCGTGCAAGGGGTTTTTTCCAAAGGCCCTGCCGGTGAGGTAGGCAAAGGTATCGGAGCTCCAAATGAGGATGAAGACCAGCAGCACCGGCCCGCGCAAATAGTTGGGGGCGTTCCAAATGGCGGGAAAATCGGGTCCGGGTTTGGGACTCAAGAAGCCACCGCTTGGCCAGGTGAGGTAATTAAAGGCTTGGGGTGTGTGGGGTGCTCCGGAAGCCAAATGTTGACTTTGACAGAGCAACAAAAACAGGTAGATGGGCAGGGCGATATACAAGATTCCGAGGCCCAAGTTTTTGGCTTGGTTTAGGGCGGAGATGCCTTGGGTAAAGAGTCTATGGGTGATCCCCAGCAGGGCGATGATGGCGGCGATGCCAGCGGCTTGTAGTGGTGTGAGGTTGGTGACGAAGGGCGATAAAAACAACCAAGTGTAAACGACAAAACCCATGGCTGATGGTTTGCTTGCATCGTGAATGCGTGCCCATTCGAAGGCGCAGAAAAAAGCAATCACGAACATCAGCATCGCC
>CANHXF010000051.1 GCA_947464515.1 Flavobacteriales bacterium | reverse complement strand
GGCAACATGCTGTGGCTCTATTTTGTGGGTGTGATTTTGGAGGATTTGGTGGGCCGTCAGCATATCTGGAAGCTCTTTGTTTTTGGCGGTCTTTTTGGCGCGCTGTTCATACAATTGTTCTATTCGGCGTTGGTTTTCTTTGAGGTTCCTGGTGCGACATATTTCCCTGAGAATACACTCGGCGCCTCGGCTGGGGTATCTGCAGTTGTATTGGCTACAGCCATCTTTACGCCGCGGTATCGACTTTTCCTCTTTGCTCTGATAGAAGTAGAAATCCGATGGATTGTTGCGGTGAAAGTCGTGTTGGATGTGTTAGGCATCTTTGGCGACAATAACGTGGGTGGTTATGCTGCTCATATTGGGGGATTGGTATGGGGAACCCTCTATGCCTTTGGGGTCCTAAAAGGCGATTTTTTGGTGTCGACGATGGATGGCTTTTCTGGATTGGGCGCAAGAATCGCATCGATATTTACCCAAAAAGAGAGAAAAAATCCAAGTATGCGGGTGTATCGAACCCACAATGATGTAGTTTCGAAAAACAGAAAATCCGCAAATCCCTCGGAAGAAGTTGTCAATGAGATTTTAGATAAAATCTCCCAAGTGGGATATAGTAATCTTACTCAAAAGGAAAAGGAAACACTCTTTAAAGCCAGCCAAGACCAATGAAACTGATTAACATCATCGCATTTCCGGCCACAATTGTATTGGCTATTTTGCTGATGTTGTCTGGGTTTGTGCCTACAATTTCTCCAGAAACCAATTCTTGGTTACCCCTTTTGGGCTTAGCGTTTCCCGTATTTTTTGTCTTGATGGTTCTTTTCTTTATTTATTGGTTGGTTCAGGGCAAATGGCGTAGTTTATTCGCTCTATCTTGTTTGTTACTTAATCTTGGCCAAGCGAGTTTATACATTCAATGGAACGATGAAAATGCGGGTGCCAAGGGCGCAGTAAACGTATCAAACGGAAAAGAGGACAAGGAGGATGGTGGCGGTCCTATCGACAAAGAAATGTTGGATATGAATGCCAAGTTGTTGAAGGTAATTACATACAATGCGCAGTTGTTTGGCTTGTATCAAAACGAATCGTCGTTGGACATTGTGAACACAGAGTATATGCCCGCTATGGATTCATTTTTGCGTGTTTTAAAAGCCGAAAACGCCGATGTTGTTTGCTTGCAGGAGGTGTATGCCAAGGCGGGTGGATTAAAGGCATTGGCAAGGTTTTTAAAGGCGGAGGGTGGATTTGATTATTCACAGACTTATACATTGAGTGACCGACGTCCTTATGGGATGATTGTGCTGAGTAAATATCTCATTAAGCGATGGAAGCCGCTTTCGTTGGGTGCGAATACGGGCAATATGGCGATGTGGGTTGATATTGAAATCCCATCGGAATATAAATTTTTACGCAATGCAAGGATTCGAATTTATAATCTCCATCTTCAATCGTTTCGATTTGCGAAGAAAGATTATGAGGTGATGCAAAAGCAAACCCAGCAAAAGGAAATCGATATGGAAGGGTCGAAGGGCATCATTACGCGTTTGAGATTGGGTTATCAAAGGAGGGCGCAGCAAGTAGGGATCGTAAAACAAAGTGTTTTGGATTGTGATTTTCCGAAGGTGATTTGCGGTGATTTCAATGACATTCCGGTGAGTTACAGTTATCGTCAGTTGAGTGCTGGCATGCGCGATGCATTTGTTGAGGCGGGCCGGGGTTTGGAGACAACGTACAAAGGTTCCATGCCAAGTTTCAGAATTGATTATCTTCTTTTCGATAATCCGATGAGAGCCGTGAGCTATAGAAGTATCAAAGAGGTGCCATCGGATCATAAATTGTTGGTCACAGAACTTCAAGTGGGCCAATTATTTCAACGTTGATTGAATTGTCGTTGACCAAAAAAAAGTACGTTTTGTGAACTTTATCTGCCCTTTGCGGAAACCCCTCTTTTGAATGAGTTTGGGTTGTATATTTGTAGTTTAAACTTATGCCATACTTTTTTACTTCAGAATCCGTGTCGGAAGGACACCCAGACAAAGTAGCTGATCAGATTTCAGATGCGTTGATTGACAATTTTTTGGCTTACGACCCAAGCAGTAAAGTGGCTTGTGAGACATTGGTAACCACTGGACAGGTTGTTTTGGCCGGAGAGGTGAAGTCGAACGCGTACTTGGATGTACAAAAAATCGCCCGTGATGTGATCGCGAAAATTGGTTACACCAAGAGTGAATATATGTTTGATTCTAACAGCTGTGGAATCTTGAGTGCAATTCATGAGCAAAGTGCTGATATCAACCAGGGTGTAGAGCGTGCAAATCCTGAAGATCAGGGTGCGGGCGATCAGGGTATGATGTTTGGTTATGCGAACAATGAGACAGATACGTTGATGCCTTTGCCTTTGATGTTGGCCCACCTTCTTTTGGAAGAATTGGCTGCCATGCGTCGTGAAGGGAATGTAATTGGTTACTTACGTCCTGATGCAAAAAGTCAGGTTACAATTCAATACTCAGACGATCACAAGCCGATGAATATTGATACGATTGTGATTTCAACGCAGCACGATGATTTCGACGAAGACGATGCGATGTTGAAGAAAATTCATGATGATTTGGTGAATTTGTTGATTCCTCGTGTGATGGCTAAGTTGCCTGCACATATCCAGGCATTGTTTGGCAGCGACATCAAGTATCACATCAATCCAACAGGAAAGTTTGTAATTGGTGGTCCACACGGAGATACCGGATTGACAGGTCGTAAGATTATCGTTGATACTTATGGCGGTCGTGGTGCACACGGTGGTGGTGCATTTTCTGGAAAAGATCCTAGTAAGGTAGACCGTTCTGCGGCCTACGCAACCCGTCACATCGCCAAGAATTTGGTGGCTGCGGGTGTTTGCGATCAAGTATTGGTTCAAGTAAGTTATGCCATCGGTGTAGCTGAGCCAGTGGGTGTGTTTGTTGATACTTATGGAACTGCAAAAGTTGCAATGACAGACGGTGAGATTGCATCGAAAATTTTGGCTATGCCTGAATTTAGTTTGCGTCCTTACAACATCGAACAGCGTTTTAAATTGCGCACTCCTATTTATTTAGAGACTGCTGCTTATGGCCACATGGGTCGTGAATGCAAAACTGTAGATAAGGTATTCAATGCAGGAAAAGCCAACGAGTTAAAGGTTACTGTTAAATTGTTCCCTTGGGAAGAGACTAACGCTGTGGGTGCAGTGAAATCGGTTTTTGGTTTGTAAATCAATCCGAAACATTTTATTCATTAATAGTAACTAAACCATGTGTGGAATCGTAGCCTATATTGGAAATAAACAGGCGTATGACATTGTCATTAAAGGCCTTAAGCGCTTAGAGTATCGCGGATACGACAGTGCCGGTGTTGCTTTGTTGGATGGCAATATGCGCGTCTATAAGAAGCAAGGCAAGGTTTCAAACTTGGAAGAAGAAGCTCTAGGGCAGGATACTACGGGAACCATCGGGATGGGCCACACACGTTGGGCTACCCATGGAGAACCGAATGATAAAAATTCTCATCCTCATTTGAGTGAAAGCGGCGATTTGGCCATCATTCACAACGGAATCATCGAAAATTATGCGACGTTAAAAGAGGGCATGATTCAGCGTGGACATACGTTTCATTCGGATACTGATACTGAGGTGTTGGCGCATTTGATTGAAGATGTTATGGTGAATACGGGTTTGCCTTTGGCCGATGCCGTTCGTTCGGCGTTGAAGCAAGTTGTGGGTGCTTATGCGATCGTGATTTTGAGTAAAAACCATCCTGAGCATCTGATTGCAGCGCGCAAGGGAAGTCCTTTGGTGGTGGGCTTGGGTCATGACAGGGGAGAATTTTTATTCGCGTCTGATGCTACGCCAATTATTGAATACACGAATAAAGTGATTTATCTTAAGGATGGCGAAATCGCTATCGTTGAGAACAATGAATTGATAGTGAAGAGCATCGAAAACGTAGTTCAGGTGCCTTATGTACAGGAGTTGGAGTTGAGTTTAGAGCAGTTGGAAAAGGGCGGGTATCCTCACTTTATGTTGAAGGAGATTTACGAACAGCCACGTTCTATTTTCGATAGCTTTAGAGGTCGTTTCGATTCCAATACGGGTCAAATTCACATGCGTTCCATGGAGGATTATGCGGAGCGATTGAAGGAAATCAAGCGATTGATATTGATTGGTTGTGGAACGAGTTGGCATGCGGGTTTGGTTGCGGAGTATTTGTTTGAAGATTTGGCGCGGGTGCCGGTGGAAGTGGAGTATGCTTCTGAGTTTAGGTATCGCAATCCAGTGTTATATGCGGATGATTTGGTAATTGCCATTTCTCAGAGTGGGGAAACAGCGGATTCGTTGGCAGCCATGGATTTGGCAAAGCGCAAAGGTGCAAGTGTATTTGGCGTTTGTAATGTGGTTGGTTCTAGCATTCCTCGATTGAGCGATGCGGGGGCTTACACGCATGCAGGCCCTGAAATTGGGGTCGCGAGTACCAAGGCGTTCACGGCGCAGGTTACAGTTTTGGCCTTGATGGCAGTAGGTATGGCTAAATTGCGTGGAACGATGAATTTGGTGGCCATCAAATCGTTTTACGAGGAAATGGAAGCCATTCCTGAGAAGATAGAAAAAGCCTTGTTGCTAAACGATCAGATGATTGAGTTGGCTTCACAATATAAAGATGCTCGTAATTTCTTGTATTTGGGTCGGGGTTATAACTTCCCGGTGGCATTAGAAGGAGCATTGAAGCTCAAGGAAATCAGTTATATCCACGCCGAAGGATATCCTGCAGCCGAGATGAAGCATGGTCCGATTGCCCTAATCGACGAAGAGATGCCAGTGGTTGTGATTGCTACCAATTCGGAGCATTACGAAAAGGTGGTGAGTAATATCCAAGAGGTGAAGGCGAGAAAAGGCAAGGTGATTGCAATTGTGAGCGAGGGAAATCGTGATTTGGATAACATTGTCGACCACGTGATCGAAGTGCCTGAAACCATTGAGCCCTTGAGTCCTTTGATTAATACGGTGCCTTTGCAGTTATTGAGTTATCACATCGCTGTGATGCGCGGTTGCAATGTGGATCAGCCAAGGAATTTGGCGAAATCGGTAACGGTGGAGTAATTTCTAATTTGGCCCGGTACCGCCAAATGTTGTTGTTACGGTCGAACCCTTGGAAGTTGTAGAGGGGTTGGGTAAATATTTTTGGATCTCCGCGTCTATGGTATCGGTAGTCCATCACACTCACATTGTTCTGGCTTGAAAAGGCGAATAGCTGAGCAGTGCAATTTTATTTGCCTAGGATTTCATTGGTATAATCAGCCAAAAATAGGGGAATATTAATGAGTCCATCTCTCGTTTCTAAATTTTGTAAGGAATATCGGATTGAAATTGGTGGTTGATATTGACTCCTATATAGGGTGAGACTCCTGCTTTTCACATTTACATCGCTCTTGACCTCTATGGGGATTATCTGGTTATTATGTGTGATTAAAAAATCCACCTCTGCGGTATTGCCAGATGTCCAATAATAGGGTTTCTCTGGAAATTGTGATATCAAACTTTGTAGAATATAGTTTTCTGTTAAAGTTCCTTTAAATTCAGTGAATAATCGATTTCCCTCAGCAAATGCTGACGGTGATAATGTTGACATTTTGCGAATCAAACCCACGTCCATACAATACAATTTAAATGCACTTACTTGGACGTAAGCCGTAAGGGGTAATGATGGCTTTGTGATGAGATTCACTCGGTGTATTAAACCAGAATTAACCAACCATTGAATAGCGTCTTCATATTCTCTGGCGCGTGCACCGTTTCTCACCAATTGAAAAACGAATTTTTTGTTTTCTCTAGAAAGTTGCGTCGGTAATGAATCGAAAACATGAGTGATTTTGGCAATATCCGTCATTATTGGATGTTTTGCAAAATCACCTCGGTAAGACAACAATAGATTTTGCAATACCTGGTCGGCTTCTTCGAATTGATTATTTTGGTTGAATGTTTTAATCGCAGCGGGCATTCCACCAATGATTAGATATTTTTTAAATTGATATAGGATTGAGTTAAAAAAAAGGGCGTGAATGGGCTCCAGCGGATTTTTGCTTTCCAAGTATTTAGCGGAAGGTTCATCCCAGTATGGTAAGACTTCACGGAACGACATTGGATGCATTTCCATAAATTCTACTTTACCTACTGGGAAGGAATGACCATTGTTTAACAACAGGCCCAATAAGGATCCTGCGCAGATGATGTGAATTTCAGGTCGATTTTCGGCGAAGTATTTCAGCGAATTCAAGGCTTCCGGACATTCTTGAATTTCATCTAGTATGATCAATGTGTTTTGATCTATGGTAATGCCACTGACCAAACCAAAAAGCTCTATAATTCGATCTACCTGTTTATTGGTAACAAAGAATTCTTTGATCTCGGGTCGTTCATCAAAATTGAAATATACATGTTTTTGGTAGTGATGAACACCCAACCATTTCATGATGTGCGTTTTGCCTACTTGGCGTGCACCTTGTAAGATTAGCGGAAGTCTCTGCGATTTGTTTTTCCAATGTAACAGTTCTTTTTGAATGACTCTTTCCATATATAAGTATTAAATATGTGTAAATATACACAAAAAACACACTTATAAACGGATAATTCGTAAATTCTCAAGCGTGACGGGATCAATCAATCGGCTGAAAGGCCTATGGAGCCGTTTAACGGACAGAATTAATCACCGCCAAATGTTATTATAGCGATCGTATCCTTGGAAGTTGATTTTGAATCCAAAGCGGGGTTTTTCGAAAATGTTGGAATAACCGGCGGTGAAATAGTAGCCGATTTTCCATCGCTCGCGGCCAATGCGGATGGCCTTGTCGATCCCTACAAACCCTTCGTAGTAAAACATATTCCTTCGCTCTGGGGCATAGAGGAAGTTGGCACCAGCGCGCTCGCTCAGTTTTAGTAATTTTAGGAAGGGTATCTTGTTTAGGAGGCTGCCGTTGAACTCGTGCAAGTAGTGTAGTTCCACAAAGCGGTTAAACGTCTTAAAGGTGGAATCCAGCTGCTGGAAATTGTAGAGGGGTTGAATAAATAGTCTTGGGTCGCCCCGTCTTTGGTAGCGGCAATCCATCACACTCACATTGTTTTGGCTTAAAAAGGCGCCGCTATTGGCAATAATAGTGGATTTTCCAGACAGACCCAGGGGTATTTCTTGCTCTATGCGGTATTCCAAATACTTAAAGTCTATTTTGCTGCCCATGATTCCGGGGATGGCCTGCCTGTAATTCACGCTAAATGTGGGCCAGTTGGAGCCGAGGATGATTTTTTGACGGGGCTCCATGATATATCGCTGATAGGGCGTATAGCTCAGCCCAATCTCGTTGTGAAAAGTCGTGGAATTCTCAAACTGCAGCGGTACATTATTTTCAAACAAATCATCGCCAAAAGCACTGAAAGTAAAGTTCTCTATGCTGCTTCGCTGTGCAAAACGTCCCTGCACCCTTAGGTAAAGGCCATTGACTAGTTCTTGTCGGTGCGAAACCGCCACACTCTTCTCTACAAACACATTGTCTCTTCTAAATACGTCCGCATAGGCCGCGTTGGGGTTAATAAACCCAAATTGTTTGCCCACCGCAAGGGTGTATTTTTTGCGCTTGATGGGGTTGTAGAGGTGTCCAAAGTAGACCGTCCCTTGCAAGTCGTTGTTGTTCACTCCATAGGAGAGGTTTTCATTGAAATCCAATTCCTGCTTATTTTTCAGGGTTTTCTTAATGCTGCAGAAAAGGCCCAGTCTGGGTCCGCCGGCCCAGAAAGGATTGTAGCCGGTCCACAGGGGTGCTAGCCCTATCTCCAATCCTTTTTTTCTATTTTGGTACCCTTGTCCTTCAATCACGAGTGATCTAACGGTAATTTTGTTGATTTTTGCTTCAATGGAATCCAAATATTTGTCTGAAGTCTGCACCCTTTTGATGCTATCGGCACGGTTGATAAACTTGACCTCATTGTCGTTCAGTGGCTGTGTGCGTTGTGATTCCCAATAGCTGGAATCCCTTTCATAGGCCTCTTGGTTGGTTCTGCTAATCTCTAGTCCGAAGTGATTTTTGGGGAAGGTGGGGTTTACCGTAATCGTTTTGTACTGCACGTAGGTGGTGGCATTGTCGGTGCTCCCAACCGTCTTGGTAATATAGTTAAATCGTTGTGAATCAATCAGTAAATGTTGCGCAGAATCCAATTTGTAATATTGGTTGATCTGCATTTCATCGTACTCGCCCATGAGGTGCTTGGGGAATTTGAGGAAGGATTTATATACCCAAAACGTGGAATCTACGATGTGAAGTTCCCCGGTAAAGGTGGCATTCGCGGTCTGACGGCTATTCACCCCAATGCGCAAAATTCTACCATAAGTGGAGTCTTGATAGCTGCCGAGGTAGCGGAAGCGGTAGGCAAGGATGGCTGAGCTTGAAAGGGGCGACATGACCGGCATGGATGATAAGGCCGGGGCTTGAATCAAGTTTTGATATAAGTTAAAATCTCCGTCTGTCGTTGTCAAATAGTACAAACCCACCAAATTGTCGCGGGCGCCAATTTTTGTCACTCCGTCTCTAATTTCCTTAATTTTCCCATCGGTGGTGGCATCGCGTTGCATCACAATTTCTACAAAGGCTTTGGCTTGAGGACCTGTATCTCTGGGCTCCGTTGGCGTTTTAGTCTTTTCGGGAATTGCGGATGAGGTGAGCGATGAAGGGTCAGATTCTACCGGTGAAGATTTCACGGCCTTAGGCCTTTTCTTGTTTGCGTTTAACTGAAAGGCTTTGAT
Organism: Flavobacteriales bacterium; assembly: GCA_947464515.1. GTDB lineage: Bacteria > Bacteroidota > Bacteroidia > NS11-12g > UBA955 > UBA955. Next base: position 566 of record CANHXF010000051.1, on the reverse strand, counting down.
ATACAGCGTGGCACTTTGGTTTGGAATCTGATTGTGCCAATAATCGCGCTTTTCGATGGTTTTGCGCATGTAATCGGGCCCTGGATCCTTGTAATCTCTGTGGATTTCCACGACGCCAATTTTTTCTGTTTGATGCGATAATCTTATGTTCAGGGTATCGTTTTGATCCTGCTTAACAAGCAATGCAATTTCTACGGAGTGGTAGTTAGGGTGGGAGAAAATGAGTTTGTAGGCGCCGGGCTCTAATCGCAAATTGAAGTTTCCATCCAATCGGGTTTGGCCCATTTTGGCTCCTTCGCGATTAAAAATCTGTACCATGGGAAGGGGCGCAGAGGCGGTATCAACCACCAAGCCAATGATCGTACTGCCGCTTTTTTTCTGGGCTTGCAGTTGATGGAATTGAAAACTCAACAACAAAATCAGCGCGTGTATAAAGAATTGGGTTTTACAAATACCCAATCCAGATGTATTTCTCCCAACCGAGATTGTTAGGTTGAACAAAGGTTTAGGATATGCAGAATGGCCCGACATTATTTGGATTTTTTGCCCTTCTTTTTTGTTTTCTC
>CANHXF010000050.1 GCA_947464515.1 Flavobacteriales bacterium | reverse complement strand
TTGTGGATTTGGGCATCGTTACGGGTATCGAATCGCCTGAACCCGGCCACGCCATCATCGAACTAACACCCACCTTCAGCGGCTGTCCGGCCCTGAGAATCATGGAGCAGATGGTGCACGACAAACTCGTGGAATCGGGCTATACGCACATCGAGGTAAAAACCACGTTCAACAAACAGTGGAACACCAACATGATTACCGAAAAAGGGCTCATCGCCCTCAAACAACACGGACTGGCGCCCCCACCCAAACACGATGGCTACATTGAACTGGATGTGCTGAGCGACACCCCTTGTCCTTATTGCAATTCGCGCAACACAGAGATGCAGACCCCTTTCGGACCTACCCTTTGTCGGAGTATGCACTATTGCAAAAACTGCCTGAATGCCTTTGAAGCGTTTAAACCCGTTTCGTAACGATTAATTCACGACCCAAGTCATTCGGGTAGAATTGCCCCCCAATTTCGCATCAACGTAGTACAAACCCGAGGTTAACTTGCGGTTCAATTCGATTTTTTCGTTTGTATTTGCTACCCCAGCCCAAACCACCCTACCGCTGGCATCGTAAATCGAAACGGTCACAGGCATCGACATCGGAAAAGCCAACTCAAACGATTGATCCACACTTGGATTCGGGAATAATACGGGTTTAGCAGAAACGATATCGTCAGCACCATACGTCGGCTCATGCAACATGCACCACGCATCCATTTTCTTCCAAGCGTTAAAACACTGAAGCACGCCGCCAGTCACCGAACGCGTCTTTAAGGAACTATTGGTCTCCACCGAAGATAAAATCCAATTTCGCATTAAACCGATTGCGCTGTCAGAGTTAACCGACATCAAATCCAGATAGTGTTTACAAACCACGGAATTCAGCCATGCCACGGTACCGGATACCATCGGCGCAGCGAACGACGTCCCAGATTCATTGATATAAGGAGAGCCAGGATTGTTTTGCAGCGGCGTCACAGTGAATACAGCATCGCCAGGGGCCGAAAGGTCCACCGACTTGGTTCCATATCCAGAAGTCACATATTGCTTGTTTAAGCCAGCGTTAGAAGTCACTATCAACGCATCGGACGGACATAAACTTGGTATATCGCCTTCCAATTCAACATTGATATCGCCGTTGGTCGTGGCACCCGCACTCATGATCCCAACTGAAGCCAAAGAATCAAACATCGCACACCAAATGGGCGTTTCAGAGGCAAAGGTTTTATCAATACCCACCGACATATTTAATGCAACGACATTCGCGCCTTCCTTGCCCTGGGACTCTATCCATCTCTTTTTTTGTCGATATGCGTAAAGCACACTCCGCACCACCCCCACTTCACCGTCGGCGCCCTTGGTAGAATAACAAAGCAGCGGCATCATTTTCACTTGCCAAATCACACCCGAAACACCAATTCCATTGTTTCCTCTTGCGCCCAAAACGCCGGCTACTGATGTGCCATGGCCATAAAAAATGGATTCCGAATTAAAGACTACGGGCGTACTATCTCCGCCATTCCAACCCCAATAATCATCGGTGTAACCATTGTTATCATCGTCTTTGCCGTTCCAAGGAATTTCCTTTCGATTCACCCAAATATTCTCGCGCAAATCTGGATGAGATGTATCCATTCCATCATCGACCACCGCAACAACAAGCGTATCGCCATAGCGATTTACACCCGCCATTCCTTGTTCCCAGGCCAGGGGCATTTGAATGACATCTAGGTATTGTTGATCGGGCAATAACGGATCGTTGGGCTTGAGCGATCTGCGTTGAATATAATGTTCGGGTTGGTAGGTAAATGGTATGCCGGCCTTATTGGCTTTGGCTTTGAGCTCTATCAATGCGGATTCATTGCCCACGAATCGATACAGTCCGAAGGATTCATCCTGACATTTGAGCTGGCTTGAACGATCAGCATCAAAAATCCCGATACCCTCAATATTGCGGTGCGACCCTATAGTCCCAATGTCAGCTAAGGAGGGTTCCTGTGACACTGATTTGATCCACGAGGATGAAACGCGGACCAAGTATGTATTGGGAATCACGTTCGATGCGATTGCGGCTGAAGAACTCTCTGGAAATAATTGCGGCGGGATGGAATGGGGTTTTTGAAGCGACTGCGCTTGAATCAGATTTACTGACAAACTCCAGACCATAAGGAAACTGACGACAATAATCAATCTACCCAAAGCGATTTCTCTTCCCAGCATATTTCAAAAATAAAGCCCCGATCGCAGATCGGGGCTTTATTTAAAAAAAATCTTAGTTAAAAGTTATTTACCACCGCCGGGGTTGGTAGTTGCTGGCACCGCCGTACCCGTATTTGCTGGTGCAGAAGTAGAAGTACCACTCGCTGCAGAACCGGTTGTCGCTCCCGCTGCCGCCGGTGTCGCCGCTGGTTTTGGCTTATTCGCTTTGGCTTTCACCTTCAACATATAATCGTCGATGCGTTTCTTCACTGCAATCGTCGCCTCGTCTTCCGGACGTATTTCGATCACTTTTCCGTAGTAATAACTCGCTTTTTCATAATCCTTGCGCTTTTGAGCGAAGAAGGCCATGTTACGGTATGCATTTTCGCGATCGTTCACAAATTTTACGCGTTGCGTAGAATCCAACTTACCCATCCAACGTTCAAAGGCGGCAGTCACATTCCCAGTAGAATCATTCGCATCCAAACCAGCCCATGTTGTTGCTATCAAATAGTAACCAGTAAGATAGTTGGTGTCGTTGGTAATCAACTCTTGGTAAATCTTCAAAGCTTCCGCATTTCTGCCGGTCGCGGCCAAACAACGACCTTCAAAATAGAGATCTCTAGAATTGAGCACACCGGCCAATTTCTTTCTCTTTAATTCCAACACGCCATAAGCTTGCTCGTAGCTCTTACCATTGAAATACATATCTTGGATACGCTGATAAGATTTGATGCTTGTTTTGGCGGTATCGGACAACACCATCGACAAAATAGAGTAACTCGATGCAGCCATCATTTGCTTGGTGGTATCGTTACCTGAAGCCAAACCAGAACGATACATCAAAATGGCTTTGATGAACTTCTCACTGCTCTGCAATTCACGACCTTGAGGCTTGATATATTGCTGTTCGTAATTGTAAAAATAGTAATTCAAAGCAGAATCAATCAAACGACGTTTTGCTTTGTCTTTTTCTGCGATGGCGTAAGCAATTACACCATAGATATTGGGGATACTCTTCACTGCGAGCAATTTGTTTCCCTCTGAAATACAACGATCAAAATCACCACCCAAGTACAAGGTTTGTACGTAGAATTTACGGGCGGTAATGTTATCGTTTCTACGCAGATACTCTTCGTAGAAATACACCGCAGAATCGCGTTCTTTCATCAAAGAAAATACTTCTGCTTTTTGACGGTAAGCGGGTGCAAAGTTGACATCCAAGGCCAAGGCTTCGTCCAATTTGGCAATCGACAAGGGGTAAGCACTTGCGCGGGCATATACTTTGGCTTGACGTAAAATCGGTCTAGGATCGGCCGGTGCATCATAACTCGCTACGATGTACTGCTGAATTGCATCTGATGAGTTGGTCGGATTTTGCACCAACATCGCATCGCCCAATAAAATTTTGGCTTCAAAATCGTTGTTGCTATTTTTTAGGTAGTCGATGGCACGAGAAGCGTAGGCTTTGAGCTGTTCGGTGGTTCCAAATTCCACCATCAAATAAACACGAGCGATTTCTTTGTTGATCACTGGTCTCATTTTCTTTTTAGCGGCCGATGCTTGAGCAAAAAAGACATCAGCGCCTTGGGTATTAAACTTACGCAATTCCATGTGGCCCTTACCGATTAAATTGTAAGGATTGGTTGGAGCAATACCTAAACCATCATTAAACATTTTTACGGCGCTCATTGAATCACCTTTAGCCAAGTAATTCAATCCAGCCCAGTAGTAATTATCGCCAACTTTTGGCTTTTTCACGATCAGATCTTTGTAAACCTGTTCTGCTTTTTCAAATTCTTCGTTTCGGGTGTAACGCTGACCATCAGCAATTGTTTGCGCAGTGGCCGTAGACAGGCCAACTAAGACGCTTAGAATGAGAGAAATACTTATCTTTTTCATCGGGTGCAAAAAAACTATGTAATTGTTATATATGTGTTAAGAATTTCAAAAATTGTTCCAAATATTATTAATTTTCTAATTGTATGGTTCTGGCTGGCGGTATAGCGGGCGATAATCCACTTTTCTTCAATATTACTTGTCCGCTTTGATCGCAACAAAATGCCAAAAAACCTTGGGCCAAACCGGAATATCCTTGCAAATCATAGCCCATAATTGGACGGATGAATGGGTATTGCTTGGCGTAAACTTGGGATTGATATGGCAAATGGAACTCTCCAGAAACGGGATGTTGTACTTCCAAAACTTTGATCTGCTTGCGGTTGAACTTAGCTAAGGTATCTCCACGATCCGCAATCCAGTTAGAACCCACGAAACCTAGCGCTCCAGGGGTCTTCTTAACAAAGTCAAAAACCGCTTGTGGCGATGCGAATTGGACAACCTTAGGCAACGATAGTTTTCCGTTTGGCTGCGAGGCATTTTTTTTATAGAACTCCTCTAAATCATTATAAATCAAATCATTCTTTAACATCGCAAACACCAATTTTTCATTGCTCCTACCCCAGGCCAAGCACTTGCCCGACAGCATCGAACAAAGTGAATCTACTGAAATTCGGTTATTTGGATTGTTTCGATTGACAATAAACGCTGTCGACCCCATTCCGATATCATGGGACCTGACTTTAATTTGTCGCGATTCTAAGGCATCAATCATTGCAGAATCAAAGGCGTGGTTAATATATAGAGCCGTAATTTTTTTATCCCTCACCCCTTCTAGCAATGCGATGGGAGCCATAAATTTTGGCGTAATATGGGCTTTTGGATACAAATCATGAAATCTATCAATCAACTGAACAAACAATAGACTGTCGTTGATATCCAAGGCAATCTCCAACTCACCTTTGGTTGGAATATCGTTGTGCTTTCCCTTGTGCTCCATATCTAAGCATGCTGAAAACGCAGACGCTGCAAACACGAAAAATAGAAGTCTTTTAATCTTTCGATGCATGTCGTCCTTTTTTTAAGAGCAAATACCCATTCACCGCCCTAAACAATCCCCACAAAAACAAGAAACCCACGATAGGCAAAGTGCCATAACCCCAAATATCGATATTGTCTTTTTGATAGAAAACAACTGCGAACGACCAAAATGCAACTGCACTTATCCAATGGTACCAGTGGTTGGTTTTTAACATACTACAAAAATAAACGAAAAGGGGCCCACAATGTTTTGTAGGCCCCTTTATTCCCAAACAATTTGGGCGTAATTATTTAAATCTTATTTTACCATCATCGTTTTGCTTACGCTGCTACCACCTGCAATGAGGGTGTAGGTGTAAACGCCACTAGATAAAGTATCTGCATTAATCACCAATTCATGGTTTCCTTTGTACAAACCACTGTGTTTTTGTGTTTGAACCAATGCACCCATCGCGTTGCGCACTTCTACGGTAACATCACCAGGAGTTGTTAGGTAGATCAACACTTTTGTAGTGCTGCTGAAAGGGTTTGGATAGTTTTGGTTTACAACCATCACGTCACCTGTGTTAGGTTGGTCAACAGAAGCGATACCAATTGTACCTGCCAAAATTTCAGAAACTGGAATGGCTTGGTAGTTAATCAAGTTCAATACAACTGGGTGGTTACCGAAGTTCGCACTGTTGTTTTGCAAGTTTGTACCTGCAATTTCATCTTGCTGCCAGTGCATGTGAACGAATCCATCGGCTACACGACAAGTAGAAGCGAAATCGTCTTCTTTACCAATTACCTGAGTAACGTTTTGAGACTCACTCCATGTAGCACCACCATCGGTAGAATAAACGATACCGATATCGCGGAAGTTTGCGCCTAGGTCAGAGATATCCAATTCAACTGGAATACTATACAAGCAGAACAAATTGCCATTGGCATCAATCGCTGATGATGGCTGACGCATACAAGAAGTATTTCCCAAACGAGCTACTGTACTCATTCCGGAGGGGACTGCACCACTAGCAAGCGCTGCGTAGGTAGATTGTTCCATTTTATTCACACCATCTCCATCAGAATCAAATGCACTACCAGAGGCGATTACAGACGTTTTATCCGTTGCTTCAGACCAATGCATCATATTTTGATAAGCTGGATAGAAACTATAGCTCTGGTCGCTAGTATCGGTATCCAATACGCGAGCCAAACCCCAGAACACGTGAAGATTATTGTTTTTATCGATGATAACATCACAAGTACCGTCATTGGTATATGGAGTGTCGTTCATCAACTGCTTACCCGTCCAAGGAGCATATCTGAAAGTATCAACGATGATACGAGTAAACGTAGTTCCACCATCTGTACTCTTCCAAGCGATAACACCTTGCATCATATCGGCGTTGACGATAGCAACTGTATTTCCTCTTACATCAATTGTATATTGATCCGCACCACCATTATTGGTTAGTGTGCTATCGAAACCAGGCAATGAAGTATGTTGCTTATCCCAAGTCACACCGCCATCTTTAGAACGACTGTAAACCATAGGAGCAAATACACCATTTCTCTTGGGAGCACGTGCTTCGCCAGGGGCTGCAGAATCTGTGTAAGAACAAATCAAGTGAATAACATCACCATTGTTTGCAGTTCTAGCCCAAATTGGCTTGTATGGGGGCTCTTTGAGGATGTTTGTAACGGTACTTGGGCGTGAAGACGCTGAACTACTGGTTGTCATATAGAAACCACCACTGGTTGCATCGTGACCGATTGTAAATACGCTTCCGTTCGCCAATACGCCCACGTTAGCCCAACCAGTTCTTACGTTTTCAACGCGGTCACTGTCGGATGGCTGCCATTTTCCCGCCGCACTGCGGAAATTGTACCCACTTCCACGACCTGGGAAACCCACAGCATCAGAAGTAGAAGTTGTCCAAGCTGCAGAGATTGCGCCATCAGCATGCATCGCCAAACGGTGAGGCATTGCGTAGTTGGTTTGTAAATCGTAGTAAGTTGAACCAATTCGGATAAAATTCTTTTGGTTCAATCCACGAGCGGTAACAGTTTTTTTAGTTTTCGGAGCGACACCAAATCCACCATTATCGGCTTTATCGATGAGCACTTTGGATTGTGAGGTCAATACTGGATCGCCCTGATTGGCAGACACAGAAGACAAACTCACCTGTGCAGTTGCCAGACCAGCGGCAAAGACAGAAATGGCTAATACGTATAGTTTTTTCATGCTTTAATTTTAAGTATTACAAATAAAGGAAAAATAATATGAAAAATCACATTAAACGCGTTGTGGAGCGCGAAGAATTCCTAACACAGTTTCAATTAATATCTCTCCGTCCGAAGCCCCACCTCTGTGTACTCCCTTCAATTTAAGGTCGAGAAGTTTGATTTGATTGAATGCGCGCTCCATATCACCCGGAGAATAATTCTTTGCAGCAATCATATATTCCTCCACAAAAAAGGGATTCACGCCCAATGAAGACGCCACTTCGCCTTTGGAGGCCCCGGGCATTTGTTGCACCAATAAAATCTTCCCAAAGTACCCATGTAGGTTGCTGACCATGCGAAGAATTTCACCTTTTTCGGCCCGGGCCGACATATGATGGGCAATTTGGATGGCTTTATTGAAATTCTTTAGACCCAAGGCCGATTGCAATTCAAACACATTGTATTCACGGTTAAAACCCACGTTGGCTTCTACGTGAACGGGTCTAATAAACTCGTCTTTCACATTGATCAAGAGTTTCTCCAACTCATTGTGAATCAGGGGCAAATCGGCACCTAGCAACTCCACTAACATCTGAATCGCGGCGCCATCAATACTTCTACCCTTTTGACGCAGATATTCTGGCAACCAATCTTTGATTTGATAATCGCGAAGTTTGGCAGCATAATAGGCACCTCCAAACTTATCGGCTTGCTTCCCGATTTTTGTCCGCATATCCATTTTACTACCTCTGAAAGCACAAACCAGAACGGTGGATGGCAATGGATTTTCAAGGTACGACATCAACTTATCAAATTCTTTGATGTCTTGTGCATCTTTTACGATGATAACTTGGTGCTGACTCATCATCGGATAACGACGAGCCATGGAAATTAGGTCGTGAATTTTCACTTCCTTTCCGTAGAGGATTGTTTGATTAAAACTGCGTTCGGATTCTGGAAGGACTGATTCCTCAATTAAATCGGTAAGCGCATCGATGAAATACACCTCTTCCCCATGAAGCAAATACACGGACGAAAACTGTTTGCCTTGAATCTTACGTCGAAGATCCAAATAATTGGCAATGGTGTCGCTCAATTTGGCCATGGGTTTGTATTTTTACAGCGGTGCAAGTGTTAAATTTCCCTGAATACGAATTTCAGATTCAAGAACAGGAACAAAAAAAAGTCATTTTTGATCCGATTCGAAAAAAATTTATCCCCCTATCTCCTGAAGAATGGGTCAGGCAGCACTGTATTTGTCATTTAGTCCAACGATTCAATCTCCCAATTGGTCTGATTGCAGTAGAAAGAGAAATCCAGGTACACGGACTGCGCAAACGCTTTGATATTGTGGGTTTTGCGAGTTCTGGAAGCCCGTTAATATTGATTGAATGCAAAGCAACTTCGGTTGAACTAACCCAAGAAACGCTGATTCAGGTTGCCACATATAACAATAAATTAGACAGTCCTTGGATGTGGATTACCAATGGGATTCAGCATGCTTGGTTTGAAAGGAAAAACGGCAAAACGCAATTGGTAGCGGCGCCAGAAAAATTAATCTAAGGTAATATCTGTGATTTTGCCGGCGATAGTGACGCGGACAATCCGATCGCAAGACTCATTTTCGAAAGGATCATAATCTAAAATGGTAGTGCTAGATTTTTCAGAATCCTTCAATTCTAACATGCCATTGATATATTCTCCAGAACATCCAGGAACCACATTTTTAATTAATGGCTGCATGATTTCCCAGCTTTGTTCATCATCTGATTCTTTAATTAAGCCTTTGCCCAAAATTTGGTATTTATTTCCAATTACGCCGGGGTTGAAATTGGTTAATTTCAACAATTGTACAGTCCCTTCTATTGAGATTTTTTTCTGACCAAAAAAATCTAACGATTCAATTGCTAGGCTATGGGTTTTTGAATCTTGGCGGATCGTGGAGCAGGAAATTGCCATGTTTTTGGGTTGGTTTGGATTGGCACCCACCCAAAAATTATCCGACTTATCAATTTCGAGTTCAAGTTTCGACGTATTTTCTATGTAATGCGATTGAATTTTAATGTGCATTGTGCCCGCGCGATACTTTCCATCAAATCCACGTTGATTCTCGGAAAGTGGCAGCTTATTGGGTCCGAAATTGATTTCGAATTCAATTGCATCTCCATCAAAAAAAGTTGAATCTAAAATTTTAACTGAAGCCGCTTTTCCGAATGCTCCAAGGACGAATTTTG
>CANHXF010000049.1 GCA_947464515.1 Flavobacteriales bacterium | reverse complement strand
TTAGGGCTTTTACAGCATGCGCTCCCAAACGCGAAGCGAGTATCCTGTCGTTTGCTGTCGGTCTGCCGCCGCGTTGTACGTGACCTAACACAGTGACTCTACAATCGGTTTCTGGGTAAATGGCTTGGAATCGTTTAGAAATTTCGTAGGCACGGCCTTCTTCATCGCCTTCTGCGACCACAAAGATGCTAAATTCCTTTTTACGGGCTTTGGATTCATACAAATGCACGATATCGTCAAATTCGTTTCCGCGTTCAGGGATGAATATACCTTCAGCTCCACCTGCAATGCCTGATAGGAGAGCGATGTGACCTGAATGCCGACCCATAACTTCTACGAAAAAGATTCTATTGTGGGCATCTGCAGTATCTCTGATTTTGTCGATGGCTTCCATCGCAGTGTTAATTGCAGTATCATAACCAATGGTGGCATCTGTTCCCCAAAGATCATTGTCGATTGTTCCAGGACAACCCATGCTAGGAATACCAAACTCTTTTTCAAAAATCATGGCTCCGGTATAGGTTCCGTTTCCACCTATGCAAACGATGCCTTCAATGCCCAGATTTTGTAGATTCTGATGGGCTTTTTTACGTCCTTCGGGTGTCATAAAGTCCATGCTTCTGGCTGTTTTTAAAATCGTTCCACCCATTTGAATGATGTTGGCCACGCTGCTAGGTGTCATTGGATGGATTTCATTTTCAATCAACCCTTGGTAACCTCTGTGGATTCCAAACACTTCCAAATTGTAATGGGCACAGGCTCTAATGACAGAGCGGATGCATGCATTCATGCCTGGGGCATCGCCGCCGGATGTGAGAACTGCTATCTTTTTCACGATTTACAAAATACGACAAAATTTCGTTGCGATTATTAACAAAAAACCCCGCGAATGCGGGGTTTTTGCAAAAGTTAAATGTTTATTTTTTGATTAGTTATCAATCTTCTTATAATTGAACTTGACGTAATCGAGGTTGTTGCCAATGTTAGTAATATCTTGTATCTCTGTAATTGCGATAATGTACAAGTTGAATGGCAAATCTTGACCAGACTTCACCAAATACACATCACCCTTAGCCAGTGTAGCAGTTTGTAAGGTCGCAAATATTCCATTTAAGTTCCAAAGGTCATATAAGTCGTTCGTTGTTTTGGCGTTTACATAGTCGTTGCTTGAGATCTTTACGAAACGAGTAAAATTGCCCGAACCCCATTTTTTTGAAAATTGGGCATCACCGAGAGGTCCGGCGATGGTTTTATCCATCAGGTCTTTACTAATCAAAGTGTCGTATTTTGTAAGGCCTACGCCTTTGCTTAAATCGAATGCACATTTGTACCAACTTTCTAGGGTATTGTAAACAAAGTTCTCGGTAATAATTTTCAATGGCGCGGGAGTGGGGTTAACGGTGATTTCAACAGAAGTTTTAGCCGAGTTGCCGTTCACTTCGGTGGCGACAAATGTGTATTTTACAACGTCAGCTACATTTCCAACCAATCGATGTTGGAATAAAATACTTAATGAAGAGGAGCTTGATATAGTTGAGTCCAATATGGTGACTGCAGATTTTCCATTGATGCTGTAGCTGGCGGAAATTGTTTGTATAGTGCCTGCGAAATCCATAGCCATCATGGCTGAGGCGCTAATTGAAAATGTCAACAATGAGTCAGCCATCGCTGTGGTGTTAGCACTGATTAATCCGGGTCCATTTTCCAACGAGATTCTTGTTGGACTATCGCTACCACTTGGTTGGCATGATCCAAAAAAGGTGATCATTGGCAATGTTAAAGCCAAGAGTAGGTATTTGATTTTCATTAATTTAAGCATTATGATGCAATTTCAAGAAACATTCGCAGTATTCCAAATCTACTGAACTGTGGCGGCGATTATTAACAAAAAACCCCGCGAATGCGGGGTTTTTGCAAAAGTTAAATGTTTATTTATTGATTAGTTATCAATTTTCTTGTAACTGAACTCAACGTAATCGTTGTGGTTTCCAATAGCAGGTAAATCCTGAATTTTGGTAACTTTAATAATGTAGAGGTTGAAAGGAATGTCTTGACCCGACTTAACCAAGTATACATCTCCTACCGCCAATACTGCAGTTTGAGCAGTTGCTGTAGCACTGTTTGCTTTCCAAAGATTGTATAAATAGGTCGTAGTAGAGGCATTGGTGAAGTCGTTTGATGTCACTTTCACAAATTTACCTTTGTTGTCAGAACCCCAAATTTTAGAGAATTGAGCCATCGCACTGGTACTCATATCCATCAAATCTTTTTGGGTAGCAGGGTCATTCTTTTGCAATCCAACGCCTTTGTTTAAGTCGTAAGCAATGTCAAATCCTACGTTATTTGTGTTGTATACCATCTGCGTTTGGAAACCCAAAAGAGGCACAGTTGGAGGAATTACAGTAATCTTGATGCTTGTAGTGGTAGATTGTCCGTTTGCATCTTTTGCAGTAAAGTTGAAAACGACTACATCGTCAACGCTACCAGCCAAACGAGTTTTAACGATACAATTTACCGCGTTTCCTGTTACAGCAGAATCAAAGAAAGATTTTGTTGCCGCGCCATTAACAGAATAGTTGGCGTTAATACCAGACAAATTGCCTGAACCAGAAGTTGCAGCAATGCTGAAAGTTAACAATGAATCGCTCATTACAGAGATGTCACCGCTCACATATTTTGCACCTGGGGTTAAAGAAATACTGGGTTTTGGATCTTTGCTATCGCCACCGCATGAGCCAAAGAAGGCAACAACGGGCAGAGCAAGGGCTAAAAGTAGATGTTTGATTTTCATATTTTTTTGTTTGTTACGCAAATTTCAAGAAAAATCGCAATTTTCCAAGCAGTTTTTAATGTATTTTCAATTCCCGACAAATTGTCATAGGTTTTAATCTTTTGATTTATTTTCAGACAATGCCGATATTTGGCACAAGCATTGATTAGAGGTGTTGCAATGTTCAAAAACAAAGAGACTTTTTTTAGCGGTGATCAGGATTCAGAGGGATTTGAAGACGCACCAGAGTTTTTGCCACTATTTTCTAAGCACGAGGAGGAGGAAAGTAACAAATTAGAGGTGCCTACTGAATTGCCGGTGCTTACGATGCGAAATACTGTACTTTACCCAGGGGTGATTTTTCCTATAACAGTTGGTCGTGATAAAAGCATAAAACTGATTCGCGAAGCCAATAAAAAGAGTAAAATCATTGCCGTTGTGGCTCAAAAAAATTCAGATGTTGAAGATCCTCAAATCGATGACCTATTTACAGTAGGCACGATGGCTCAGATCATTCGAATGATGCGCATGCCCGATGGTAGTTCTACCGTGATTTTGCAAGGAAAGCGTCGAATTAAAATCGATGAGTTTGTTCAAAGTGATCCCTATTTCAAGGCAAAAGTGAGTTCTCTGCCAGATTTACCGATTAAAGAATCAAAAGAATACAAAGCAACCATTGATTCTATTCGTGATTTATCTAATCGCATTATCCATCTTTCACCGCAAATCCCGAGCGAAGCTTCTATTGCGCTAAGCAATATTGATTCTCGCACATTCCTTATACATTTTGTATCCAGTAATTTAAACATCGCCCAAACCGAAAAGCAGGCATTATTGGAGATGTTGGATCCTACGTTACGGGCTACCAAAGTGTTATCGCACGTCACCCAAGAGTTGCAGATGTTGGAATTGAAGGATCAAATTCAGAGTCGTGTCCGCACAGATATGGACAAGCAGCAGAAAGAGTATTTTTTGCATCAACAAATCAGAGCGATTCAAGAAGAATTGGGTGGTGATACGCCAGATAAAGAAATTCAAAATTTGCGTGAGAAAGGGATGACGAAAAAATGGAACAAAGACATCCATAGTCATTTCAATAAGGAATTGGATCGTTTGATGCGTGTAAATCCGGCCTCTCCTGATTATTCGGTTGGACTTAATTATGTACAACTGATGTTGGACTTGCCGTGGGATGAGCAGACCAGCGATAATTTTGATATTCACCACGCCCAAAAAGTGTTTGATGCCGATCACTTTGGATTGGAGAAAGTAAAAAAGCGCATTTTGGAATATTTAGCCGTATTGAAACTCAAAGGCGATATGAGATCTCCTATCATTTGTTTATATGGACCTCCGGGTGTGGGTAAAACCAGTTTGGGTAAAAGTATAGCCAGTGCTTTGGGACGCAAATATGTGAGGATGAGTTTGGGTGGTTTGCACGATGAATCAGAAATTAGAGGTCATCGTAAAACCTATATCGGTGCGATGCCAGGACGGATATTACAAAATTTGAAAAAATCAGGAACATCCAATCCCGTTTTTGTATTGGATGAAATTGATAAATTGGGCCGGGATTTTAGAGGCGATCCGTCTAGTGCGATGTTGGAGGTGCTTGATCCCGAACAGAATTCTGCCTTTTACGACAATTATTTGGAGTTAGATTACGACTTAAGTAAGGTGTTGTTTGTGGCCACTGCAAATAATCTAGATACCATTCAGCCGGCGTTGTTAGATCGTATGGAAATCATTGAAATCCATGGGTATAGCATCGAAGAGAAAATCGAAATTGCCAAGAAATATTTGGTTTCTAAGCAGCGAAAAGCACATGGTCTCAAGGCCAATCAGTTTAAGGTGACCGACAAGGCTTTGGAGTTGATTATCGAACAGTATACCCGAGAAAGTGGTGTTCGCTCGTTGGATAAGAGAATTGCCTCGTTGGCGCGTTTTATGGCTAAATCCATTGCGATGGAGGAGCCGATTAAAAAGCAAATTGGCGTATCAGAAGTGGAAGAGATTTTGGGCGCTGAGAAATTGGAGCCTGAAATGTATGAAAACAACGATACAGCAGGGGTGGTTTCGGGGCTCGCTTGGAGTCCGATGGGTGGATCTGTACTTTTTGTGGAAAGTAAACTCTCACGGGGAAAAGGCTTACTACAAATTACCGGTCAACTCGGCGATGTGATGAAAGAGAGTGTGATGCTTGCGAAAAGTTACCTTAAAGCCCATGCGGAATACCTTGGAATTGATTCAAAAGTCTTCGATTATTGGGATATACATGTCCATTTTCCTGCTGGCGCAATACCTAAGGATGGACCAAGTGCGGGTATTGCAATACTGACGTCTTTGGCATCTTTGTTTACACAGAATAAGGTGAAGAACAAGCTGGCGATGACAGGAGAAATCACTTTGCGCGGTAAAGTATTGCCAGTTGGCGGAATTAAAGAGAAACTCTTGGCAGCCAAACGTGCTGGAATTACGCAAGTGATCCTTTGTGAACAAAATAAGAAGGATGTCCTCGATATCCCTGCCCAATATTTGCAAGGTTTAGAGTTTCATTATGTCAACAATATGCTGCAAGTCTTAGATTTGGCGCTCACCGACAAAAAGGTGAAAGATCCTATCGATGTGTTTGGTGTGTTGAAGGAAAAGTCGGAAACAGGGAAAGAATAACACGGTTTTTTTCTTAAGTTTGTTAGCTATGATTTTTCAAAAATTGATTTCCTACCTCACTTTTCGCAAACAAACGGAAGTAAAAAGCACTTTCAATTTGCGTATGATGCACGGCATGAATCGAATTTCGATTTTGATGTTCGTAATTGCGTTGATTGTGATTATTGTGCGTTTTACGACTAAGTAAATGCAGTGGCCCATGCAACGGTTTTATTCGTTGATTGTCATTTTTTTGGCCCTGGTGCTATCAAATAACTACGCATTTTCTCAATCTGCGGAAAATCAAAACCCTGTAAACCCGTCCTCGCCTGCATCGCGCTTGGAAGGCTCAAAGTTAAAAGGAATAGGGCATTCTAAATTGGTTGTAACAGCGTTGAGTCAGCGTGGATCTGATAATGAAATCAATCATTTGATTGATGTGTTGCCTTTATTTTCGCTCACAAACGACAGTATTATTCAACCCGTCGACCTTTCGGCGGATTATACGGGGATGCCATTGGTTGCTTGGAAGGTGATGGTATCCAAGGATAGTTTAACCCTTGGGATTAAACACGCTTATGGTTTCGTGCCTCACCACCATGGTGTTGGGCTATTGCCAACTCATACATTGATTTTGGTTGATAATCCAATGAATATGCGGTACCGTGCAACCAGAATATGGGTTGATTTGAATCACAATTTCGATTTAACGGATGATGGACCTGCGCAGTGGTATTTCCCCATGAAGTTGTCATTGCCTAAGCTTAATGAAGGAGACCGCGTTTTTAGTCAGAGTCTTATTTTGCTAGATACAATTCAGAATGGTATGGCAGTGGGATTTAATCAATTTATGCCGGGAGAATTGAGGTCGATTCAAAAAATGTATGACGATGCAATTGCCTTGGTTTGCGGACGTAGAGAATATTTGGGTTGTAATGTCAGTTTTAGGCAACATCGTAAAGCCGTTTGGTTTGGAGGTGAGAAAGCCAATAACTCCATTCAAAACGATACGTTGTATTGGGCAGTGAAGGATGTCAATCTGAATGGGTTGTACAACGACATTGGAATCGATAAAGTAATTGTGGGCAACAATCGGGGTGAATTTAGTAGCAGCAACGCTTGGGATTATCGTCCTGGATTGATAGTGGATTGGTTAGGACAGGCCCAATTGATAGAAAATGTCAATCAAGGTAAGGACGGGATATGGGTGATTTCGCATCGAAAAGTAAAAAATGTGGGAATCAAGGGGAGTCGGAGTTTATTGATTGGCGAGAAATTGCCCAAGTTTAAGTTTTGTTTAATTGAAGGCAAATACCAGCCTGGTAAACTAAAGGAGAATCCGGTACATCGCCGTTCGATTCGGAATTTCAAAGGCAAGTATACTTACGTTGTAGTGTGGAATGCCGATAATCCGAATTATATCAACGACAGTGCTGAATTGCACGATTTATCTAGGAATTTGCCCGATAGTATTCAAATTGTTTGCTTGAATCATGGCGGAGGAGGAAGATATGTGTATCAGTACAATAAGAGATATGAAACCCAATTTATTCAGGGGTTCTGTTCATCTGAAGTGGCTGAAAAGCTAAAGCTTCAGACCATGCCGCAGTATTTTCTGATTGATCCGAAACAACGTTTGATGTCGATCAATCAGCGCCCAAATACGTTAAAAAAACAATAATTGTCAGTTTGCGATTAAGCGAATTGTGCAAAAGGTGTGGAATATTTGAATTATTATTTAACTTTGCAATTGTATGAATAGGACCGCATTAACCGTAGTACTCGTGATTTTGTTGTTGGCTTCTCTTGGAAGTAATACATTTTTGTATCTCAACAAAATGAAAAGTGACAAAGAATTGGAAAACAAAGTGGCTGTAATGAAGGCCAAAGATTCTTTGCAAATTGAGTTAAATCGTATGGAGGATTCGTTGAATTTAGTGATTCAAACATTCCAAAACGAAAATCAAACTTTAGTATTAAAGGTAGAAGAATTGGAGAGCGACAAAAACCCTAGGGTTATTGCTGCGATGCAAGAAATTTATCGTTTGAGAAGAGAAATTTCGAATGGTATTTCAGGTGATGGCGCAACTGCTGGTAGCGGTGATGGTGCTAAAAAATCGACGAAGGCTTCTAGAAAGGCAGCTAAGAGTGGCAAGGGTGGAGCAGAAGTGGAAGATTTGCGCAAGCAATTGGAAGAAGCCCGTGCGAAAGTTGCTGAATTGATGGCGTTGATAGAAGGTTTGACAAAAGAGAAAAACGATTATGTGGCTCAATTAACTGCCGAAAAAGATCGTTCTGCTACATTGGAATCTGAGAATGTTGAATTGAAAGATCGTTTGGATAAAGGGGCGCGTCCTCAGTTTGGTGCATTGTTAGTGACTGGTTTGTTCGATAAGAAAGGTGTAATGACCGAAACCATGAAAGCCAAGGGCGTAGATAAAATCCGTGTGACGTTTGATGTGTTGGAAAACCCAATGGTTACTCAACCTTTGGAAGAAGAAGTGACCATCAGAATCATCGATCCTAATGGTGGTGTTTTGTCGACTACCAACACCAAATTGACAGATAAGAGTAAAGTAACCAGTTTGAAGAATACCATTCAGTTTGATGGAGCTTTGCAGAAAGTGAAATGGAATTTCCCAGATAAAGGTTTGTTGACTGGTAAGTTGATGAAGGGTAAGTATACTGCGGAGTTGTGGACACGCGGTTTGATGCGTCAGAAGAACAACTTTATCTTAGAATAATTTGAATTGAGTAAGGGTTCTAGTATTAATCGGAAACGAAGCGGAATAGAATTCATTACAAACCGGATCGATTAGATTTTAGGTTATAACAAAAGAGAGGGCCTCGTCACTGACGAGGCCCTCTCTTTTGTTATCTACTGTAGTTGCTTGCTAAATTGCCCTGCATCAAACTAACTAATTAGATGCAGGGCAATTCTATTATTTCTTCGGCTCTGGGCGCATCATTGTGTCTGGGTTGTAATTGCGACCCATCCAACGATACACTCGAGACTTGAATTTCTCATTCAAGTAATACATACAAGGTACCAAGATTAAGGTTAGGAAAGTACCAAATCCCAATCCGTAGATCATCGTCCAGCTCAAAGGACCCCAGAAGGCAACGTTATCGCCTCCAAAGTAGATATGAGGGTTTAATTCGCTGAATAATGTGCCGAAATCCATATTCAATCCTACAGCCAATGGCACCAAGCCTAAAATGGTCGCAGAGGCAGTCAATAATACAGGTGTCATACGTGTTTTACCTGCTTCAATGATCGCATCTTTCAATGTCGCTCCTTGCTCACGCAGCAAATCCGTAAATTCCACCAATAAAATTCCATTTCGAACTACAATTCCCACCAAGGCCACAATTCCAATACCTGTCATTACAACGGAGAAGTCTTTGTTGAATATCGCAAAGCCTAATAATACACCAATCAACGATAAGAAGATTTCGCTTAAGATCAACAAAGGTTTACTGATAGAATTGAACTGTGTTACCAAGATAATCAAGATCAACGCCAAAGAAGCCAACATCGCGTTTCCTAGGAATGCGCCCGTTTCTTTTTGCTGTTCCTGCTCACCTGTCATGATGACTTGAATGTCCGATGGTTTGTCGAACGCATCCAAAGCACTCTGGACATCTGCAACAACACCATTTGGTGCAAAACCTGGCAATACGTTACTAGCCAAAGTGATTACACGCTTTTGATTTAAACGGTTAATACCGCCGTAAGTATTTGAATATTCAGCAGAGGCAACTGAGCTTAAGGGAACCTGACGGATCATTCCACCCGCCGCCATATCACGATAAGTGATTCTCATGTTAAGCAATGCATCTAAATTATTGGCATCCAATTTCTTAATTCGAACCATGATGGGGTAGTCGTCGTTTTCATCCTTAAACTTACTCGCTTCGGTACCATAAATACTTCCTCTGAGCGCCATACCAATTTGTGCGGTGCTGATTCCGAATCTGTTGGCACGTTCACGATCAATTTTGATGATGATCTCCGGCTTAGAACTGATAAAGTCGGTTTTCAACTCTTCAACACCCGGGATTTTTTTGGAATCCAAAAGCGTTTTTAGCTCCGCTGCCGTTTTTACCAATGAGTTAAACTCGTC
>CANHXF010000048.1 GCA_947464515.1 Flavobacteriales bacterium | reverse complement strand
TCCTGAAACAAAGAGAAGAAATCAAGCAAAAAACCATTTTACAAAGACGAATAAATCACCTATTGCAAATTCAAAATCAATCACTTAGTTTTGTTTAACACTTGTCCTAATGAACTTGACGACGTACACCAACTGCAAATCGAACACAGACTATTCAGCAGGCGTTTATGCGATTAAAAATGGCAACAAATTTAAAATGCGCTTTGTTAATTTCAATTCGAGTGGTAACATAACAATATGCAGAGATATAGAGCCCATTGGTCAAAACACAGAATTTCACCCCTTTGATATTAAGCCCCTAAAAAACAATAGCGGATACATCATCGTTGGTTACACAAGGAGACTCAACGGCATCCTACCTCTGATATGCAAAATCGATAACTTAGGAAATCCCATAACAACCAAGGAGATCTGGAATGGTGGCTTTTTTTCAAGAGTAATTGAGTTATCCAATGGGAATTTTGTTTGCTGCGGTTCTCATACTGGAACAACTCAAGCAATCGCCGCTGTCAGAAATGCATTTTATGCTTGCTTTGACGCAAATTTCAATTTAATAAATACCCAGATTATAAATGGAGCCTCTGCAACCATCCCATTTGACAACTTCAACGACTTAGTGGAGGTCGATAATCAAGAAATAATCATTACTGGAACAGTGACGGATATAAGCAGTGTATTAGGTGCCTCGGCTCGCCTAACAATTGCAAGATTAAACCCAAGTTCAGGTGCTGTATTATGGCAAACCAACCCGTTATTGTTTAACATCGGTTCACCTAAAATAGGCATATTGGGAGATACACTGTTGATCTTCGGTAATGCGGAGAATCCAAATACTTCATTTGTAATTGGTTTAAACAAAAATAATGGCAACTTGATTACATTCGAATTCATTGAAGCTAATACTACAACCGGTTGCACGAATACCTTATTGCTTCACATCCCTTTTTTTACCGGAATCTTCAAAAAAGACCAAAACACATTGTACCTCACGGGAAAACTCAAAACTCCCTCAGGAGAGCATAATTTTATTGGGGAATTCGACAATTTAACACACACATTTAGCAATAATTTTGCTTACGAAACGGTAGCATTTAATTACTGCACCGATTTTACTTGCTACACTCTGCCTCCGACTAGCGGAAGCCCGAATCCTCTAGCCATTTCAAGCATTAATAATACAGCACAAATTAACCACTCTGAGTTGTGTACAGTGACATACAATTCCAACAATTCTATCCCATCATCCTCACACGATAAAAACAAATTATGGATTTATAACAACCAGTCCTCGACAGTGCATGGACAATCCTCATTCAACTTTTCAATTATGCCTGAAAATCTCCCAAACTCAGTACCATTAAATTGGGAAAATTATTACATTACCAACATAAACACTATAAACACAAATAGTTCCTTAGTTTTGCTAAATTCGTTAGACTGCAGCTTCAACTATCCCTGTCCCTGTCATGATTAAAAAAAATAATAAGTTTTTATTTTTATTTTTAACAAATGTTATATTCACGTTTGTTCGTGCACAAAGTTTTAGTGTAGGTGGATATACTGATTATGAAGTTACGGATAATTCTAAAATTACATTTACGATTCATCGTCACAAATGGCAAGCAGTAACCTTTTCATATAAGGACACTCAAGGTGTAAAGTTGTATATCTTCATTGGAAATGCTAAAAATGAGGTTTATCCAACCTATAAAAACTTTCAATACCCCCAGCACAAATGCAAAACAAACAATAGTACATATCCCTTTGGTCCAACTTACGGCAAATATCTCGAAGTGGTATATCAATATACGCTCGACATCAGTAAAAAACCATTCGATAGTTTAATCAAAGCTCATCCAATTGTAAGAATTTTCACGCAGACGGCTGATAAAATGGCCACGTTCTACACGTCTAACATCATCTACGAACCTTATCACGCTTGGTCTACTGAAATTAATACCAAAACGATGTCAAAAGGCGATCAGAGCATCACCTTCAATAATTTAAATCAAACTGTACTGACGCGCAATCAAGCCATATATAGCAATCCCGGCATTGTGTACAATCCCAATGATTCGGTTTTTACCGAATTGGTACCAATGGAGACTGACATTTGGGGCACGAGTGTAATGTTGGCAGCAAATTTTTCTTACAAATATCCATTCACTTGCTATTGTCCAACTGGTGGCAATGCCTGTACACCCAAACCCAACAACAAAAACAAGCCCATTGGATTTCATTGCGATCCCATCACTGGAGCCATTACATTCTTCAGCAACTCAAAGGGCGTAATCCCTGACAAGCCGGAAGGCGCACCCCTTGTATTTAAAACATCCTGGTACTCCAAAGACGCTTACGGCAATTGGCATTTCAAAGGCAGCATCACAGTGTTATCGATGAAATTCAGCTTCACCGACACCAAACAATCTTATTGGGACGTCCCCAATTTTGAAGTGCCCTCTCGGGTGGATATCTGCGAAGGGGATTCTGCCACCATCAACATCACCATGAGCGACACGGGCTACCTCGATACCATTTATGTCAAAATCGATGGTTCCCTCAACCCCAAATACTACCGCTACACGGTGGACTATTCCGTGAAATACTTGCCAAAAATCAAACTGTTTATTAAACTCCCTTTGGGCGCAGATTTTAGTAACTATCGTACACTCAATGTCAGACTTTCAACCTCACCCTGTGATGATATTCAAGTGAGCAGTCGCGGCATCGTGGTTTACAATCAAAAATCCATACAATCCAAAATCATCACCTATCCGGGCCCTTGCAACTCCTTCAAAGCTCAAATCAAATCCAGTAACAACGGAATGCTTGTATCGAACAGTTGGTCGGTGTACAAGGACTCCTGGAACACCAAACCCATTTACACCGGCAAAGGCGATCTAATCTCCCTTACGGCATTAACCAAGGCTAAATACTACCTCGCCTGCACAGTGAGTTCACCGAGTGCTTACTGCAGTCAGAGAATCTTCCGCGATTCTGTAGACCTGATCAAACTGTGGCCTGGACTCGATTTCGCCCTCAACCACAACACCCTCTGCACCGCAGACACAAGCCAATTTTATACCCCCATCAACCTGTCGGGCTTTGCCTCAAAAACCACCCGTGAATGGCGGTTCGATACCACCAAAATCACAAAGGATACATTGCGAAAGAACTTCACATCCGCTGTGACGCTGCGATTGCGCATCACCGACACTGCCGGTTGCGATTTCAGTAAGTCGTTCACCCTAGTAAAAGACAGCGTTTACCAGCTTGACCTCCCCACTCTTGAAACCTTGTGTGGCGCACAAACCGTAGAATTATCGGGCAGCAATATACTCACCGGACATGCATGGTCGGGAGATTGGTCGATAACCACCGGCACCAAAACCACCGACTTGGGCACCTCCAAAAAGCTGTCTTTGTTTTTAGATGCGCCCAAATCAACCATCACGGGCAAGTTCACTTCCGTAGATGGCTGTGCGATTGCCTTGATGCGCGAGGTAAAGGTAGATACCACACAAATTCGCATACCCCAAATTGCCGTGGTGTGTAAGGCTTCAGACACCTTCAACCTGAACAACATCAAAGTCACTCCGAGCGGGGGAACTTGGTGGAACGCCGAGAGCAACAGCGCAACCTTGCAGTTGAAAAAAGCCAACAGCGATTCCATGATGGCCATTTACACTTACAGCAATTCACAATGTTTGTTCATGGATTCAGCGTGGGTGCCTTTGGGCGATACCGCGAAACAGAATTTCGTAACACCAAAAGCCGTCTGTGGGGAGTCGGCCCGAGAAGATCTCACCACCCTATTCAATCCATCCACAACGGGCGGCACTTGGTACAGCAAACAAGCGAACGTTTCAATTAACAAGGGCTTGGTTATTCCACGAAACATAACTGCCAATACCTATCCGGTGTATTATTTCAGCAACACATCGCCCTGCGGGCAGCTAGAAACGCATTGGCTCACGGTGAATCCAAAGGTCATTGCCATTGATGCCAAATCAAACACCACCACGGCCCAAATCCCGGCTACAATTCTGTTTGAGGCCAGCAATTCACTGGGAACCGCGGGCACCACTTACCGTTGGTTTTTCAACGACCCATCTTCGGGAAGCAATGACAGCGCGCAAGTGAGCAACTGCAGCCACACCTACACAAAGGCAAGCACGTATTATCCGTTTGTAATTACCAAGGCAGGCAACTGCGTAGATACAACATATTGCGCGGCCATCCAGGTGAATCCGCTATCGAATAGAAACAAAGCAGCCTATATTTTGACAATTAGTCCCAATCCAACATTTGGAAACGATTTACATATACAGAGTGATATGTTGATTCAATCGATTCAGATATTGAATAGTCAGGGTCAAATGATCATGGATCAAAAATGCGAACGCAACAACGTCATCATCAACGGTAAAAATCTCATGCCCGGCGTTTACTTCGTCAAGATACAATTATATCAAAATAAAGAATTGATTGTCAAACCCATTATAGTAAATCACCAATAAAAAGCCAAACTCACTGTTATTTCAATTAGAATAAAAGTGGCTTTAAGAATGGTAATTACATCTTGGCGTCAAATTACCAACCAAAAAACCATCATTTTGCGCTGATGCACTGATTAAAAATTAGAAATCCAATTACTGAACGATCAACCGAGAAACACCCTCGCCTTGGGGAGTTTTTATGCAAACCAAGTAAGTTCCAGCCGACATTCCCGTTAAATCAATGGTGGATTCTGAACCGTTGTTTTTTACAACACGACCCATCAGATCCAAAACGGTAACGGAATAAATGTTGGCTTCGATTTGAATGTGCACCTGACCCGCTGCAGGATTGGGATATAACACAAATGGAACTGCCTGATTTACACTCTGCGTTGAGGCCTGTACATTCCACACTTTTTGCTCTAGGGCAGAGATGATCGCTGAGCCAAAATTTCCATTGTTCACCGTCTCACTGATCCCCGCGCTCCAGTCGTCCGCCGCAAAACCCACCACACTATAATCTGCCGGTTTGTATCGGGCTTTCACCGCCCCATAAGGACCAAAATCCGCCGCATTGGGTATGCCCAAACTCAAAATTGTATCCGGAACCGTTAATGTGAAATCATAGGAAACGGTAGAGCCCGAAGGAATGACTTCATCCGCCACACCAAATCCATTCTTACCATGTTTTCCGCCGGCTACATTCCAAATTACATTGTCGTGATGATACCCCGACAACGTCTTGTTCTTTTGAAAAAATATCGACTGTGAATCCAATGTCGCAGTGACATCCACCCTTTGATCCCAGCCAGAACCCAATCCACGCACATCCCTTTCCTTCAACATCACCCCCAAGCGCAAGGTAGATTTGGCATGGTAATCCGCCATCGTTGCGGTAAGCTTACCCGTGATTTTACCGGTGGCTTGATTGAATTGCATCGACTCAAATTTCATGTTTACCAATTGGTAATTGACTTTGGCTTGAACGCCAATCTGCTTGGCCAAATCAGCGGGCTTCACCCCTTGTGCAATGGGATTGTATTCGCGATTTATGATCAAAAAAGGCA
This sequence comes from Flavobacteriales bacterium, assembly GCA_947464515.1. Taxonomy (GTDB): domain Bacteria; phylum Bacteroidota; class Bacteroidia; order NS11-12g; family UBA955; genus UBA955. The sequence goes on along the minus strand of CANHXF010000048.1, from coordinate 3,989 downwards.
ATGAATCATATGTTCCCGGTGCAAGCGGATTGTTCATATAATCGTTCACGTGATGCTCCACGATAATATTAAATGAATTCTCATTCAACTTCATCGAATCGATATAATTGCGGAGAATCGGACAAGTTGGGCACCAGGTTGCCGTGTAAAACTCAATCAACAAGGGCCCTTTCGTGATTTTGTACTGATTCTGAGCGATGTATTTGAAAATCGTAGTGCAAGTATCGTTGGAAGGATTTTCATCCGCCCCACCCGAGTTTAAACCCGTCCACGCCCTGATTTTGATATAATCACCAGCCGCTGTATTTCTCAGAATTGAAGGTACCAACAAACCCGTGCGATAATCTTGAGCGCCCAATGCATTCAAATCGTATTTCACCGGCGTCTCATTGTTGATTTGTACATAAATCGCGTGATTGTCGGTCCCGGCAACATCGCCATGAAACGTATAAACCAGCGACAATGGCAAATAAGAACTGCTACCCGCCTTCACGTAATATGTGCCGTTTCGGTAAATATCGAAGCCCTGCGACAAAGACGCATCGGTGGACTTCACCTTGCCAGGAGCGAAAGTATAAAACGAATTGTTCGTGAACTTTTTGTCTTTCATTTGATGACCGTTGTAGGCATCGTCCAGCGCCGAAATCGAATACGATTCAAACGGGCCGATATGCAAGCCCATCGCATTTTTCAACTTAACGGGCACCGAATCTTTGTACCAAGCGAACTCCGAACCCCAAGCCATCTGCACCAAATGAATCTGGTTGGTCCCCTCGTCAAAAACCACAGCATGATACGCATAGGTTCCGAATTTGTCTGATGTATCTGCAGCAACGGTAAACGAATGAAACTTCACCCAATACTGTCGATGCGGAGCCGTTCCAAACATTTTTGTTACGATACGATCATTTTCGCCTTTCGCCAATATCCCACCAATCACAACGGATTGATTAGGCAAATTGGGACTCGTAACATCGGTCACAGCCTTATCAACTTTAGGAAAACCGGTCCAATCAAAAGAAAGCACCCCATTTTTGGTACATCGAAACGAATTCTTACTAGCGCCCTTGAATTGAAAAGGAAAAGGGATCGAATCAACCAAGGCATAACCCATGTTTAGTGTATCCCAATCGATTCGCTTCCAACCCTCGCCTTCCGCCGCATCATCGGATTCCGTATTGAGGTAACCGGGGTTGATGCTTTGATATTTCTGGGCATCGTTGCGCTTCACATCATAAATATGATAGGATTGCGCTTGCATGTTGCCAAAACCAAACATCAAAATGGCAATCGTAAGGAGGGTGCGTTTCATAGAATTCGTAAAATATTTATTAGTAATATGCAATCTAAATGACAAAAATTGTCGGTCTATAAATCCGCAAAAACTTGATTTACAAGGCCTTAACCTCGTTCACCAATTTCTGCAAACTCGCTTTGGCATCTCCAAACAACATTCCGCACTTAGGGTGGAAGAACAGTTCGTTTTCGATACCCGCATAACCGGCTTTCATACTTCTTTTCAGTACGATGATTTGCTTGGCTTGATCCACATCCAAAATCGGCATGCCGTAAATCGGGCTGCTTGGATCAGTTTTCGCCGCAGGGTTAACCACGTCGTTTGCACCCACCACCAAAACCACATCGGTTGTCGCAAATTCAGGATTGATGTGCTCCATCTCAATCAACTTGTCGTAGTCGACATTCGATTCCGCCAACAAAACGTTCATATGACCTGGCATACGACCCGCTACTGGGTGAATGGCATATTTCACGTCAACGCCTTCCGCTTCTAACAAATTCTCCAATTCATGACAAACGTGCTGGGCCTGAGCCACTGCCAAACCATATCCAGGTACGATAATCACCTTAGATGCGTATTTCATCATAACGGCAACATCTGTCGCTTGCACCTCTCTCACGCTTCCACCGGTTGCGCTGGTTGTGCTTCCACCGCCATTGCCACCTGCCATTCCGATCAATACGTTCATCAACGAACGATTCATCGCTTTGCACATCACAACGGTAAGAATGGTACCGGCAGAACCTACCAATACACCACCCATCAACATCACCTTATTCTGGTAAAGGAAACCACCACAAGCGGCAGCCACCCCCGTAAAAGAGTTCAACAACGAAATCACCACCGGCATGTCGGCACCCCCAATTGGGAACACAAACAACAAACCATAAACGATGGCCAAACCAATCGTTACAAAGAAATACAAAGAAGAATGCGTGGCATTAAATTCACCATAATTGATGTAAGCCACACCCAAAATCGCAACCAAAACCACCGCATTGATAATCTGCTGCGAAGGGAAACGGAAATCGCCAATTTTACCATTCAATTTACCCCAAGCCACGATTGAACCCACGAAAGAAATCGTTCCGATAATCAAACCCGCCATAATCGGAATATACATCCCAATTGGCAAAGCCGCTGTCTGATCCATCGCTTCCGGACTGCCTGAAGTGTGTAATAAATGTCGCCATTCGATAATCGAAATCAACGCCGCACTCAAACCACCCATACCGTTAAACAAACTCACCATTTCTGGCATCGCCGTCATCTGTACTCGCTTGGCCATCAGTGTTCCAATTACAGTTCCTGCAACAATCGCAGCGACGATGTATTGCAAATTGCTGATGACATGAAATCCTTTTGAGGTAAAGAACAAGGCCGCAATCACAGCCACTGCCATACCAAATGCAGCCACCAAGTTTCCTTTGCGGGCGCTATCGGGCTGACCCATCATTTTTAGACCTAACACAAAGCTCACAGAGCCAATGAGGTAGCCAATTTCCATATACGGCATCATGATACTTTTTCTCCTTTCGGTTTCTTCTTAAACATCTCCAACATTCGGTCGGTCACCACAAATCCGCCAATTACGTTCAATGTCCCTACGAAAACGGCAAGCGTTCCAAATACGAGCGACAATGTATCATCGGGCGATGCGTTACCCATCACGATGATGGCTCCAATCAAAACGACCCCGTGAATGGCGTTAGCACCACTCATCAAAGGGGTATGCAACACGCTGGGTACGTGAGAAATCAATTCTATCCCAACAAAAATCATCAAAACGACGAGATAAATGAGATTTAAGGTATTTTGTTGTTCGTATTGCGCGATTAAGTCGATAATTGCTTGAATATATTCCATTTTACTTTTCTATTAAGCGTTATGATAAATTTCACCGTTCGAGCAAATCAAACAGCCTTGTACAATTTCATCGTTGCGATCCAAAATCAATTCCCCTTTTGGCGCAACCAATTTTAACAATTCCCAAATATTTCGGGCAAACAATTCGCTGGCGTTGGCACTCAACTCCGAAGGCATATTCACCGCACCCACCAAACGAACGCCATTCACCACTTTCACCTTGCCGGCTTCGGTTTGAGAACAGTTTCCGCCTTGCTCTGCCGCCATATCAATCAATACAGCACCTGATTTCATGAGGCCTAACTGTTCATTATCAATCAAAATGGGGGCTTTTCTGCCTGGTACCAAAGCGGTAGTAATTACTAGATCGGCCAGGGCCAAACTCTTGTTCACTGCCTCTCTTTGTGCCGCACGATATTCTTCTGTGGCTTCTTTGGCGTATCCACCTTCCGAACCCACTTCTACGCCTTTTACTTCGATAAATTTTCCGCCCAAGGATTGCACTTGCTCTTTGGTTTCAGGACGAACATCGGTTGCTTCTACTACAGCACCCAAACGCTTTGCCGTTGCGATGGCTTGCAAACCGGCCACACCGACACCAAAAATCAAAACTTTGGATGGGGTAACAGTTCCTGCGGCTGTCATCAACATCGGGAAAATTTTATCCAGGTGATATGCACCTTCGATGACTGCGCGATATCCCGCCAAGTTGGCTTGAGAACTCAACACGTCCATACTTTGGGCGCGAGAAATCCTAGGAATGGCATCCAAACTCAAAACGGAAAGGCCTTCGGCATTGAACGACGATACCAACTCTGCATTG
>CANHXF010000047.1 GCA_947464515.1 Flavobacteriales bacterium | reverse complement strand
TTGGGCTTCATCAATCTTATGTTGATTATTGGTCGCAAAAACCAATGTCGGCAATTCAATTCCCATTTTTTAAACTCTGGGCTTGGTGGTTCTCTGTTCGATGCGTTTCTCGTAATCCTTTCCCAAAACGATCCTATTTACATAAATACCTGGTACATGTATATCGTTTGGTGTCAATTCACCTGCCTCCACCAATTCTTCCACTTCCGCAATGGTAATTTTACCCGCCATCGCCATCATCGGATTGAAGTTCCTTGCGGTATCTTTAAACATCAAATTGCCATGTTTATCGCCTTTCCATGCTTTCACGATGGCGAAGTCGGCATCAAAGGCATATTCCATCAGGTAGGTTTTATCGCCAAAAACGCGAAGTTCCTTACCCTCGGCGACCTCGGTTCCAACACCTGCTGGGGTATAAAAAGCTGGGATTCCCGCGCCTGCGGCGCGGCACCTTTCTGCCAATGTACCCTGAGGTATCAATTCAACCTCCAACTCACCACTCAATAACTGTCGCTCAAACTCCGCATTCTCCCCTACGTATGAACTCACCATCTTCTTCACCTGTTTTCCCTGCAACATCAAACCAATCCCAAAATCATCCACCCCCGCATTGTTCGATATACATGTCAACCCCTTTACCCCCTTCTTCACCAAAGCCGCTATCGAATTCTCCGGAATCCCGCACAACCCAAACCCGCCCAACATCAATACCGCTCCGTCTTCTATGTCTGCAATGGCCGCTTCAGCCGATGGAAATACTTTTTTCATAATGTTTCAAATTTACTGCACCTCGAGTTGAGCCGACAAACCTTTTTCGCACAAAGCAGTACAAACCGGCTCCAAATCGTCGTAGCCCCCGTTTTTAACCGCATATTTTCCATTATTGTGTACAAACCAAGCGCACTGCTCCGCCTGTAAACGATTATGATTGCAATACTTCATCAAATTTACAATTACCCAATCAAACGAGTTTACCTCATCATTATACAAAACAATCTGCCAACCACTGTCGAGCAGAGTTTCCTCAACCGCCTCCGGATTTATCTTGGGAGATGAATTCACCATTAACATAAACGCTTATTTCTTTTGCTTCATTACGATGCGCGTCTTGGCCTCTTCACCCGCAATCAAACGCTTAACATTTTTGCGATGCGTAACCAAAACCAAACCCGCCACCAAAAAACTGAAAATCAATATACTCAAATCAGTCTCTCCAAAAACGCGGACAAATAGGAATGGGATCGACAATCCAGCCAATAACGAGCCGATGCTCACATACCCCGTAATAATGTTCGTAACCACAAATACGGCCAACGCCAAACCCGCTACCTCAGGATTCAACGCAATCAGCATCCCGAACAAAGTTGCTACACCTTTACCGCCCTTGAACTTGGCAAATAAGGGAATCAAATGTCCAATAACCGACATCGTTCCAAAAAGAACCATTAACAATTTATGATCACCTACTGCCAATCCGCTTAAATCGGTATGACTCAAAGCCAGGTCCGAATAACCATCTCTAGACAAAAAATCAACCACATCGGCCAATCGAACAGCCAAATACCCTTTTAGAATATCCAATATCAAGACAATCGTGCCCGGTACCTTGCCCAAAACGCGAAAAACATTGGTTGCTCCCGCATTTCCACTACCATGCTCTCTTACATCGATGTCGTAAAAACGCTTACCCACCCATATCGCATTGGGAATGGAACCCAATACATAAGCAACTAAGGCAAAAGTGATTTCTAACATTCCGAATTTCAGTGATCTAATTATCCAAAAACCAAGATCAAAAACGCTCAAACACGCATCAAACCTTGTTTTTTAGTTTTACAAATATACCGAAAATAAAATTAAGGCTTTACGAGCTTAATCGCAGCCAATTCTGAACCCGCTTTTACCTGAACCCAATAAATTCCAGACGATAATCTACTTACATCCAAAGCCAAACCGCCACCATTCAACGATGTAGTCTGAACCGAATGAACCGCGCCTTTGATATCAAATACCACTGCTGATTCGATTTTCAAAACCGACATCGGCTCGATAACGAAAACATCTGTCGCTGGATTGGGATGAACCTTCAACCAATTTTGTTCTATTTGATTCACTTGCGATACGGGAGCTGGAGGCAAGTCAAACGCTTCTTCTCCATCAGCACAGTTGCCAGCGCTACCTTGGGCAGCAGAATAACCCAAACCTCTGCGAGCAAACGCATCCCAGATAATTTTCTTATTTGCTCCGCCATAACGAATACTGTCGGCCGCCAAAATCGCATCGCGCGCATCCACAAACCCAGGACCGCAAGGCTGTAACTTCATGGCATCAATCACCACTTGAACTGCACGATTGTTTCCGCCGGTTCCGTTGTATAAATCCTCATCAAAACCGTATTTATCTACATAGCCCCAATACATATCCCAAAGCATAGCACACCAAATTTCACCCGTGTAATGAACTTCGGTTTGCACGCCTGATGCCGCTTTTGCCAAGTTACCGTAGGTATGAGGATTCAACGACATATTGGTTGAATATGGATAGGTACGAATGCCATCCCCTGTTTGATCTTGGCCAAACAACCAATTTCCAACCCCGCGAGGCTTAGAACCCACATCGCCCTTTTTTGCAGTAAATGCCAACCCAATAAAATCACTCCATCCTTCGCCCATTTGCTCGGCATTGCTCAAACCATTAGAGTTTGAAGGTCCGCATGTTAAACGGGTAGAAATCCCATGGGTATATTCATGACCCATCACGCCCAAATCTAAATCGCTATCCGTCTTTTTTGCATAAGCAGAACTATCGTAAAACGTTATATTGAAAGAAGAATCAGCCAAAAACGACCTCAATTCATTGGCATTTGAAAAACGCACAAAAATCACCGGAATTGTCACCTTGTTGGCTTGAGCCGTATTGTCAGTTGCCATTGTAATTACGGCATCAGCAGAAGATGTATCTAGCAAAATCGCTGCCGTTGCTCCGTTGGATTGTGCGCGGTAAACTTTCTGAACAAACGTGCATCCGCCGCGGACGATGGCGGCAAAATTCCCTTTTAATTCCGCACTATTGGTTAACCCGGTGCAACACTTATTTGTAACAGGATTTGTATTGTCTTTCACCAACACCAATTTCCCTTTGGTTGGAACGGCAGTAATTTTCTTGCCCCAGTTTCCGTCTGTGATACCTACGCCGTATTTTGTCCCTTTACTGTCGACAACCAAGTTGGCCTTAGCGCCTACACCATCCCAAATATACATTTGCATGCGAGGGGCTGAACCATCGGGCGGGGTCGACATGTTTGCATTATTCGTACCGCTACCATCTTGAGCATCCGCATTCACGGCATCATTGGCAGCGCCAAAACCATCGTAGTTGGTCCGCTGAAAATTCCCACTGGGTTCATCAAAACCGTAACGTTGCGAAATGTCGTGCATCAAATTATTAACCACAAACAAATTACCAATGGCGAAATCTTGATAATTCACGGGATTGGGCTCTGCAGGATCGTAAGCCAAATTAAAGGCTAGGGCAGCGCCACCATCTGGAGATTTTCCAGGCGTGTTTTTTCCAGCGACATCTTCCGAGGCATAGACATTATTTCCACGAGTAATTGTGTATTCCGCACCGGCTTTGCCATCCACATCATGCCATCCAAACGGCGATGCTTGGGCGTCGGCTGGACTTGTCAAAGAAGAAGGACTGCCATACAAAGGGCTTTCCGTTGGGAAAGAGAATGACTTATAAGTTGCACCATCGCCGCGGCGTTGTAGAGGTTTGCTACCTAATAACAACAAATTCTGAGAAGCGCTTTTTCCAATGAGCGGACGATTTGCTTCTAGGGCCGACAATGAAGCTTGGTTTGCAATATTTTTATCCTCTGCAGATACTGCTTTTGGGGTACAATGAACGGTCCAACTATGTCGTTGCAAGATCTTACCCGTAGCATCGATCCATAAATTCACCCAGTCTGACGTTGCAGAATTATAGAACACAAAATACTGAGTAGCGATTAAATCTCCCTTTTCGTTGGGCCACGCCATCATTTGAGTATAGAACTTTGTTTCATCGAATTGGGTTCCGATGGTCATCGGTTGCCATTTGATTCCGGTTGTAGGGAAAATCGACGATTCGTTGCTGCCATCTGAAATCACGTTGCTAGCCAAGATATTTTCTTGTTCGATGGCTTTTGCGCCAAGTACTTCCTTATCCAAAGATGCGAATGACCCTATCAGGTGGTCCGATGCGTGTGCCACGGTTCTATTGGTAGAGTACAATAAATCACCATTTGCGTTAAAATGCAGACCCATTACACCATTCATTACGGGAACGCCTTGAATGGTTTGCACAACATAAGCATGAGTTACCCCGCTGCCATCACGATATAAATCCTGAATTTGAGCGGCGGCCATATCTTCCTTCACCAATCCCCATTTCCCGGCCGCCGCTAGATCCATGGCAGTTTGAAGAACTTTGGCTTTGGTTAATGTAGGAACAGAATTTTGAGCATTCGCTTTAAAACTGACGGCAAAAATGCCAATCAATACAAATTGTTTGAACTGTCTAGTAAGCATGAAATTGCAAGATATCAAATCACACCGAGAGTCGCAAAAATTATGCATAAAAAAAGGCCCGCGCAGCGGGCCTTTTTTCTCTTTGTATCGAAAATCTTAACAATACTTAAACATACTGCCGGCGTAAATCGCATTCTCTCCCAACTCCTCCTCAATACGCAACAACTGATTGTATTTCGCCATCCTATCAGAACGAGAAGCACTACCCGTCTTGATCTGTCCGCTGTTCATCGCAACCGCCAAATCAGCAATCGTAGAATCTTCTGTTTCACCACTGCGATGACTAATCACGTTGCTATAGGAATGACGTGTCGCCAACTGAATCGCATTCAAGGTCTCGGTTAACGTTCCAATCTGATTCACCTTAATCAAAATACTATTGGCAATTCCTTCATTGATTCCGCGCTGCAAACGATCCACATTGGTCACAAACAAATCGTCGCCCACCAACTGAACCTTACTTCCAACCGCATCTGTCAATTTTTTCCAGCTCGCCCAATCGTCCTCAGCACAACCATCCTCCACCGATACAATTGGATATCTGTTACACCAATCCGCCCAGTAGTCTACCATTTGATCACCGGTAAACACGCGACCATCGGATTTCTTAAAGGTATACAAACCCGTCTTCTCGTCGTAAAACTCACTCGTTGCAGCATCCATGGCAATGAAAATATCCTCACCCGGACGGTATCCTGCCTTTTCAATCGCCCTCAACACAATTTCGATTGCCTCTTCGTTGCTTTGAATATTAGGTGCAAAACCCCCTTCATCGCCAACGTTCGTGCTATAACCAGCCGACTTCAATACCGATTTTAGATGATGAAAAACCTCAACGCCCATGCGTAAACCATGAGAGAAGCTCTCTGCCTTTACAGGCATGACCATAAACTCTTGAAAATCAATCTTGTTATCCGCGTGCGCACCGCCGTTCAGGATGTTCATCATTGGAACAGGCAAAACATTTGCATTCACACCACCGACATATTTATACAATGGCATTCCCAACTCATCGGCCGCAGCTCTTGCACAGGCCAACGACACTGCCAAAATCGCATTGGCACCCAACCTGGATTTATTAGGTGTGCCATCCATGTCGATCATCATGGCATCAATCTCATTTTGAGCACACACTTCCATACCTTCCAAGGCTTCAGAAATCTGACCGTTCACGTTCTCAACAGCCTGCATCACACCTTTTCCAAGGTAGACATCCATTTCATTGTCGCGCAATTCCGCCGCCTCATGGATACCAGTACTAGCACCTGATGGCACAGCAGCTCTTCCAAATCCACCGTCTTCGGTGAAAACTTCTGCTTCAATTGTTGGATTGCCTCTAGAATCCAAAATCTGTCTTGCTTGAATATGGGTTATTTCGCTCATGATTATTTTTTATGTTTTTGAACCATTTCTACAAATTGATCGAATAAATACAACGAGTCATGGGGTCCGGGCGATGCTTCTGGGTGATGCTGCACAGAAAAGGCAGGAACATCCAATCGCGCAATCCCCTCCACCGTATCATCATTCAAATTGATATGGGTTAATTGAACTGTTGAACTCAAATTTTCATCGTACTCCACAGCAAAACCATGGTTCTGACTTGTGATTTCACTTCTACCCGTAACCAAATTCTTTACCGGGTGATTCAATCCACGGTGACCGTGATGCATTTTATATGTTTTTAAACCGCTCGCCAAACTCAACAACTGGTGTCCTAAACAGATTCCAAAAGTTGGCATTCCCGAATCCACAATGGTTTTTACCGCTTTGATCGCATAATCCATCGACGCTGGATCTCCAGGGCCATTGCTAATCATCAAGCCATCCGGATTCCACGCCATTACTTCTTCCGCCGTTGCGTTCCAGGGGAAGATGCCCAAATAACAACCTCGGTCAACCAAGCAACGTGAGATATTTAACTTATTTCCATAATCCAACAAAGCAACACGCAAAGGCGCATCCTCATTTCCCATGGTATGAAAAGCACCCGTCGATACCTTCGACGCCAACTCCAAACCATCCATTGAAGGAACCGCATTGAGTTGTTCCAACAGCGAAGGCACATCAAAGTTTTCCGAAGATATGATTGCATTCTTTGCGCCCGTCTCTCTTAGGTGACGAACCAACTGACGCGTATCGATTTCAGAGATGCCCACCAATCCGTTCGACATAAAATAGCTATCTAAACTATCAGAGCCATTTTTACGCGAATAATTGTGTGAGAATTTCTTGCAGACAAGACCCGCGATTTTTATACCGTCGCTTTCAATTTCCTCATCGTGAACTCCGTAGTTTCCGATGTGATCTGATGTCATTACTAGGATCTGACCAAAATAAGAAGGGTCGGTAAACACCTCCTGATAGCCAGTCATTCCTGTATTAAAACAAATTTCGCCGGTAGTTGTACCAATCTTGCCTATGGCTGTACCTTCGAAAACGGTACCATCTTGTAGCACTAAAAGTGCGGGGGTTAGTTGTGCATTCACTTCAAGGATTCAAATTTCGTATATTTAACTCAAGCACTCAAACATTGTGGGTAAATTGTGGTATACTGACTATTCTTTTGGTGAATCTAAGTTCGCTTTAGGGAACCAAACCGACCAAAAAATGCTAAGTGCAAGTATTCCGATGATAATCAACAGGTTGTGAATTTCATTAAATCCATACTGATGAGCCCATTTTTCAAGTAACATTTTAAGTCCTATGTAAACGAGAATCATCGACAGTCCATATTTCAAACTATAGAACTGATCCATCCCTGCACCGAGTAAAAAATACAATGAGCGAAGTCCCATCACCGCAAAAATATTCGAGAAAAACACCAAATATGGATCGGTTGTCACACCGAATACAGCCGGAACACTATCAACCGCAAAAACCACATCGGTAATGTCTACAATAATCAAAACCAAAAAAGGAATTGTGACATACAACAAGCCTTCATTTCTCACAAAGAAGCGAGTTTCGTCAGGGTTTTTATCCCAAATTCGGAACCACCTCCGGGTAAAACGAATCACCGGGTGATTCACCGTATCGAAAGAATCGTCCTCGCCAGCAGTTAACATTTTAAAACCACTGTAAATCAAAAATGCACCAAACAAATACATCACCCACGCGAAACGGCTGACCATCTCTGTACCGAGATAAATAAAGAAGAATCTCAGCACGATGGCACCAAGTACGCCCCAAATTAAAATTCGTTTCTGATTCTGACCATTCATCTTGAAGGACTGAAAAATCAACAAAATCACAAATAGATTATCAACGCTCAACGCGTATTCCAATAAAAATCCACTCAAATAACTAATCGATGAGGTTCTCGAGAAGTCAGACATTGCATATTCAAAACCTCTACCCAATTCAAGATCTACTCGATATTGAGATGCATACCTCTGCAAATCTTGCAACGTAGAAATTTGATGCAACTGACCGTGAAAGAAATACACCGCTACAGTCATCAAAAGTCCGATCCCAAACCAAACCGCGGTGTGCTTGATGGCCTGTTTGGCGCTAACCTCCACTTCCGTAGTTTTTGAAAAAACGCCCAAATCCCAGAGCATTCCAATCATTAGCACAACGAAGAATAATCCAACAAAAACAAACTGTGAAAACATGCCCTACAAAGGTAAAGCCTTCCGATAGCAATATGCTAAGACTCCCAATAGAATTTGGTAGATTTGCCAAACATGAGAAACACTGTTGTGAAATTTGCAAAATCAATAGCGCCAACAACCCTCGCTTTGGCCTTGGTTGCTTTCGTATTCCAATCGCACAAACCAGAAGAGGGGATGTTCCCTTTGAATTATGTCAACATAACTGACTTAAAAAACGCAGGCCTCAAACTCGAAGGGGAAGACATTTTCAATCCCAACGGACTCAGCCTTACCAATGCCTTGGTAAAAGTGGGCGGTTGCACCGGTAGTTTCATTTCCAAAGAAGGATTGATTATCACAAACCACCACTGTGTTTATGGTGGAGTGGCCGATGCGAGTACGGTAGAAAACAACTATCTCGAAAACGGATTCGTAGCCCAAACCAAGGAAAAGGAAATCCCCATCAACATGCCATGCAAAATCACAGAAAGCTATGAAGATGTTTCGGCAATGGTACTTCAAGACATCGACGCAAACACATCACCTAGTGAACGGGCGACAAAAATCAAACAGAATATCGGAAAAATCGTAGCTGCGGAATCTGCAAAACACCCAGAAAAAAGCATCGAAATCTCAGAAATGTTTGTCGGCAAGACCTATACCCTTTTCCGCTATGTTTACCTTAAAGACGTGCGATTGGTATTGGCGCCTCCCGTTACCATCGGACAGTTTGGTGGTGATTCAGACAATTGGGAGTGGCCAAGACATAACGGCGATTTTAGTTTGGTTAGAGTATATGTGGGAAAAGACGGAAAACCCGCAGCCTATAACAAGGATAACGTGCCTTACACACCAGCAAAAACATTGAAAATCAATCCAAAAGGCACTAAAGAAGGCGATTTCGTATTTATTATGGGCTATCCAGGAAGGACATTCCGCAACGAAACTGCACCCTATTTGGCTTTCCAAGAGAACGTAAATCTTCCGAAAATTCAAGGATTCTACGCGTGGTACCTATCACAAATTAAAGACATCACCAAAGACAATGAGGCCGAAAGGTTGGCATTCGCCGGGGATGTACAAAGTCTTGAAAACGTTGAAAAGAATTATCGCGGTAAAATCCAGGGTTTGCGCAGAACTCAATTGGTGAATGCAAGAAACAACGAAGAATTTGAAATGCGCGATTGGGCAAAAAAACAGCCTAGGTATCAACAGATTGGCGTAGCAGCTATCGACACATTAAGAAATCAGTGGGACGTAAAAACAGCGACAAAGGATATTAGGTATTGGACACAATTCACCAACAACCAAAGCAAGTACAGTTATGCAATCGCAGCAATAGAAAATGCTCGCATGCAATGGGCGATCATATTAAACAATGTCAAAAAAACCACAGTTTCTAGTGCCACCACTA
>CANHXF010000046.1 GCA_947464515.1 Flavobacteriales bacterium | reverse complement strand
TGAGGATTGTTGGCCTGAGTTGTTGGAGAATTTTGTGTATGCTCTAACGCATCGTTCAATGACTGATGTAATCCTTCGCCCCAACCACCTTGTACGCAACCGTCTTCAACGGTGATGATATGTTTGTATCCTGCAATCTCAATTGGCGAAACTGCGTCTGATAGTGCTTGAAAATCTGGATTGTTATCCGCCCATTGCAAAATTGACATGTGGAGGTGGTGGTAATGAATCGATTCAGGTTTGTTCGCCAGTGCTGAATTCTTGTCGCCAAAATCTGAGTCTTCAGAATTATTCTGATTTTCGAGGATCGTATTCGCTTTTATGGCCAAATTGGTGGCGTGTCCGGTTGTAATCAACAATACATTTGCCTCGCCATCTGCTTTTAACCATTGTGGGGATAGGGTTTTGATGGCCAAAATATTGTCCATGGCAGGTTCCCATTGATTGTCGTTTATCGTCCCTTTGGGATATCGAATGGCAATGGGTCCCACGTTTTGCGTTCCAAGCCATAGCGATGCGTATAACTCTTTGGCGTTTCTTGGTGCACAAAGAATTGACTGCGGAATGCATCTTAGAAAGGCTATGTCAAATGCGCCGTGATGCGTGGGTCCGTCTTCTCCCACAAGGCCAGATCGGTCGATGCAAAGAATCACCGATAGGTTTTGCAATGCGATGTCGTGTATCCATTGGTCGTACCCTCGTTGTAGGAAGGACGAATAAATGTTCACGATTGGAATTGTGTTTTGGGTAGCCATTCCCGCAGCGAAGGTGAGTGCATGTTGTTCAGCGATACCGACATCAAAGAATCGATCGGGAAATGCATTCATGGCTTTAATCATTCCGCACGAGGAGGGCATTGCGGGTGTGATGCCTGCGATTTTGGGATTGGATTCGGCCAATGACATTAGCATGTCGCCATAAACATCCTGCCACTTTACATTGGGTTGACTGGGCTGTTCGATTTTGACGTATTTGCTGGCGCTATGCCATTTGGTTTGCTCTTTTTCAGCGGGTGGGTAGCCTTTTCCTTTGATAGTTTTGATGTGAAGGAGGCGGGGTCCTGTTTGATGGTAGCTGTGCTGAATTGCGGGGAGTAATTCCTCTAAGTTATGTCCATCGATGGGTCCGTGATAGTTGAGTCCGAACCACTCAAACCAAGCTTTTACTTTTTCAGGGGCGGTTTGAAGGCGTGTGTTCAATGCTCCCGTGTTTGGGTCGATGCCCATGTGATTGTCGTTCAGTACAATCATGACATTTAAATCCGACTCAAACAGGTTATTTAGTGCTTCATAGGAGAGCCCTGCCGTTAAGGCGCCATCGCCAACTACCGCCACAAAGGTGGGCAGGTGGGAATTTGCGGAAGTGCCTTGGGTTGTAGATTTGATTTTTGCAGCAGCGGCCATTCCCATCGCTGCGGAAATAGCTGTGCTAGAATGACCAGTACCAAATAGGTCGAATGGGCTCTCCTCCCGTTTTGGGAAGCCAGAAAGACCATTGAAACTGCGGATGGTGTGCAAAAGGTCGCCCCGGCCGGTTAATACCTTGTGAGGATATGATTGATGTCCCACATCCCAAACAATGCCATCCTGCGGAAAGTTTAAGGTATGATGTAGTGCAACGGTTAATTCAATTACGCCCAGGTTGGAAGAGAAATGCCCGCCAGATGTCAAAACCGACTGTGTAACAAATTCACGCAATTCTTTAGACAGAATTGTTAGGTCTTTACTACTTAGACTTTTAATAAATTTATTATCCGATATTTTTGCGAGTAATGTCAATGGGTTTTGGCGTGCTGGGTGCAAAAATAGGATACTTTATTGAGTGAACGACCATTGGTTTTAGTGGATTAATTATTCAGTGTAATGGCCAAAATTTAACAATAGTTGTAAATACACTATGGTTCTTAGTGAGTTGTTAAAAGAAAAATCAATAATTGGTGTCAGATTTTTTTATAAATATTTGGTAGATGATAAATATAATTAGTAGATTCGTGGCCGTAATAAAAAATTACGTTTTAGTTAATGTAAAAATTGCGTCATTTTTATGGAAAAAATAGAAATAAATCCCGTTGAAGGCCCAAAGAAAAGAGGTCGTAAGCCAGGTTCTAAGAACAAGGTGAAATCAAAAAGAGCATCTAAAAAAG
Organism: Flavobacteriales bacterium; assembly: GCA_947464515.1. Taxonomy (GTDB): domain Bacteria; phylum Bacteroidota; class Bacteroidia; order NS11-12g; family UBA955; genus UBA955. The sequence continues at coordinate 7,475 of CANHXF010000046.1, read as the reverse complement.
TTGCTTATTTGAGTGCTTTTTCATTTCTAGAACAAGAAATCCAATCGCTTTCTAATGCCTTGAAAAAGGCAACGGCACAAGCTGAAAAAGAAATAGAAAAGTTAGAAAAGAAGCAAGCGAAGGACATAGAGAAGGTTAAGGCTGCTGCTACCAAATCTTTGACATTGTGGAAGGATCGTGCCAAGAAAAATCGCCTTAAGGCTATGTCTAAGGGTACCGGTAAGCGCGGTCGTCCTGCCAAACCTCAAGTAGAAAAAGTTGCCGGTCGCAGAGGTCGTCCACCCAAAACTGGTTATCGCAAAGGCGGCGGACGCAGGAAAGCGGGTGAGTTAACAAAACGCGATGTGATTTTGAATTACATAGCTGAACTATCACATGCAATTTCTTCGGGAGATTTGATTTCAGCGTTGTTTGAGCGCAGCGGCGAAAGAGATAAAAAGCGTTTCTCACAAGGTATTTATACAACACTTACCCAAATGTACAAGGCGGGAAGTTTGGTAAAAGACGGTGCTGGAATGATTTCTATCGCTAAATAATTTTTGTTATTTCGCAATGAAGAAATCGTGGATTGCCTGATAGGTCGTTCAGGATTTCAGTTTCACCCATTGGGATAAACAAAGATTTAATTGCTTCTGGATAGTATTGGTTGATTTCTAACCAAATTGATAATTGTTGAATCGCGGAACTGGAAACCAGTTCCGCGATTTTTTTATAAAACTGTAGTGGATCCTGATTTGGGGTGAAAAGGGCATTTTGGGGTTCGAATTCTAATACCCGGGACGACATAGTTTCTCTTTCTAATTCTGAAATGTACGGTGGATTGGAAACTAGCAATTGAATGTTGGATGGTAATTCAAATGAGCCTAATACATCTTGTACACTTGCCGAAAAACGATCAGACACCCTTTGATTTATTGCATTGAAGTTGGCGACATCGATTGCAGATTGAGATATATCAACTGCGGTAAATTTCCAGTTGGGATTCTCTGTAAGTAGAAGGATTGGAATACATCCAGACCCTGTTCCCAAGTCGATTCCATGAATAACCATTGATTGTTGCCCACTTAATAAATTATTGTTTGATTGGACCTTGAAATGCCTATTGATTAGATCGCAGAGTTCTTCGGTTTCTGGGCGTGGAATCAAAGTGTTCGGGGTCACTTTTAACTCGAGAGATCCAAAAAATGCAATTTCAAAAATGTATTGGATGGGCTTGCCGGTTTTGAGTTCTAAAATTATCCGATTTAATTCAGCCTCTTTGTCGGTTTGTGTATTTTGAATATGTGGCAAAATCCAAAACAAGAAGGCCCGGATTTCATCGTTGCTGTATTGGCCGACGAGTTCCGTATTTAGTTTTTGTTGGATTGTTTGGTTGTCCATATTATCGGTTGATGTAAATCCAGCGCAGATTCTGACTGCAAATGTCAGCTTCTCTATGGAATGCATCTATATGTAAAATATAATTTCCGCTGGAAAGCTCATTATTTGATATTTCTAATGGTATCGGGAGCACACCTTCTTTGCCAATGGTTACTTGGTATATGGGTATACCCATGAGGCCGCCATGCAGATTATAGATACTAGCGGTTAACACATATCCGGGTTGGGGCATTTGAAACGACAGCATGAGTGTTTGCATGGTTTCACTTTGTCCGCTAGCATCATTACCCAAGACTGAGCTGAGCAGTGAAAAGCACTTATTGATTTTGTGTGTCGATGTTTTTAGATTGACCTGCTGACTATTGGGTTCGGCGGGTGTGGCATAACCAGCGGTTGAAGTGGCGCTAACCCAAAACTGAGGCGACGGGCTGGGTGCCGTAGGGTGATTTTTTTCGAGGCTTACGCCTTTTGTTTCAATTAAGAATTGTGTGTGTTGCGACTCGTTATATTGCATTATGTCGATGATATTCGCTGAATTATTAAATGCCAATTGAAGTGAGGCTCCACTTGCTGATAGATTGGGGAAGGTGGAGCAAAATTGATGGAAGGCATATCGTTCTGGGTTGTACGTTTTGGCTAACGGATAGGGGTTTGAACTAAAACAAATGATTTGATTTGGATACAAGGTTTTCGGTTCGGGACAGAGTAAGGTGCGTTCCGTTAACTGTAATTCACCAGTGCAGAGTAATTCGAGGCCTTGCAATTGGACTGCTTTATCGGAGATGTTCACGAGTTCAATGTAATCAACGGATCCATCGCCGGCATTAAACATGATTTCGTTGAATTGTAATTCCCTAGGTTGTGGCTGTCTGGCGTATGCAAACACCTGGAATTGTGTGTCGCCCAATGTCCTATGTGCGCAATCTTTCACATTTCTGATTTCCGCGTTTGCATCCAACGGTTTTGTCGTTTCTAATTTAAATAACCAGCCCGAATTGGTTGTTCGCAGGTATTTTGTTTGGATTGTGTCACCCTCGTTTGAAATCAAAATCAGATTTGGCAATTGGTTTTGAAGGATTGAACCATTGCTAGGTGTTGGTATTTCAGGATGTTGGCCACAAATGACTTCTAGGATTTCATTGGATTTCCAATGATGTTCAATAATCCTTGTTGTGGGCGGTTCTGATTTGGCGTCCACTGATCGAGGTGACGGCCAGGGCAATGGTTTAGAATTTCTTTCGCCTGGAGTTCCTCCTTTCTCATGGTTGCTATGCCAGTTAAAATCGTTGATACAACCACACGTTAAATCTGTTTTTTCTATTGCATACCCACCGCCCTTATATAAAGGGTGATACCATTTGTCGCTATACGCTAACTGATGAATGGTGTCGCGGTTATACATCAAGACAATCTCATCTCCATCGATGTTAAAGTGAGGTAAATTGGTGATGTGAATGGCCTTGTTTTTTAAGTAATTGAAGGCGCTATCTTGGTTGTCGTGCAAAACGAGAAAAGCTTTGGGGGGCAAGAGGTATTTGGGCAAAGTACAGGACGTTTGAGGATCCATTAATGACAAATTATGAAGCCATTTGGCCGTATCGGTGGTATTGTATATTTCAAGGTATTGCGCATCGGGCAGGTATCCTACTTGGGGTGTCGGGTCGACCATGATTTCGGTGAAGACGATTTGATTGGGGTAAATAGGAGTAGCACATTCGGCGATGTTTGAATCAAGGAGATGAGGTGCCACATTGTTGGCGGTATCTAAAAGGTTTTGACAATGGACTGTATTATTCAGATTGCAATAAACCTTGGGAAATTTGGCGATAATGGTCCGCGTATTGATGACTGAAATGGAATCTGCTGCGCGGTAATTGGAAATAAATTGTTGTCGTTGCGGGATTTGGATAGGCTCAGAGAATAGCAATCTGGCGGTGTTGGGCTGAATCCATAGGACATTTAATAGTTGGGGTGGTGTTCGGTCTGGGCGCGGCGGCCCGATATACCATTGCTCCACTTTGTGTTTTCCCGCCGCGCTACTACCGGATTGTGTGATTCCCCAGCCGTGGTAGGATTGTCGGTTCGACATTGTATCGTATCCTGCGCCGAGGCATTGATAATTTTCCCAAGCGCTGTCTTTGTAGAGTACGATGATTTGTTCCGGTTGTTTAACAATTCTGAGTGTGATATTGGATTTGCTATGGTTGAAATAACCTTTTGCCCCTTTCAAAATGGTTTGTGAAATGCCATTTTTTCTCAAAATCAATTGGATATCATCATCAGTATCTCCCAATCGAATCACCCATCCATTTTGTCGCAAAGAGTCGCAATGAAAATAAGCTTCGAGATAATTAGCACTTGAGGGGTTGATTTCTAGGGAAAAGGTGGCTTCGAGCCAGGTATTGGTGTCCATCATGCATTTTTGCATGGCAAAGGCAAACTGTTTTGAGGTTGCATTGGGGATGTTGGAGATTACGACCTCTTTTGATAAGGCAAACTGGCCCGTGTTACCGTAGAATTCTGCGGGATAGGTTTTGCTATTGATTGTGCACTGTGAATGGGCGATATTGCTAAATATCAATCCAAAAAGTAGGCAGAAAAAAATGTGATAAAGTGATCTTCGGAACTCAGGCGCTGTGGGATCTACCCTTCCAGCTGAATTGTTTATTTGCGGCGAGTAATCCGAGGGTGGGTAACCAGAAAACTTGTAAGATCGAGCAAAGGATAATATCTGGGAGACAAGGTTTTTGCGGGTGAGTTCGCAAAAGAAGAGATACGCAGGCTGCATCCACACACAGTTTCCCCAGCCACAGCAAAGCCATTGATTCATAGTGGCCAGATAACACAGCTTCGATTGCCATCACCCAAAAGCCAAGGAGAAAAATCCCCATGAAAGTCTGTTTTAGGGCTGTTTTTTGTGTTTTTTGCAAAAATGTTTTTTTCATCCAGCGAATTCTTTGGTTTTTAAACAAAGCAAAATCGCTTTCCACATCGGTGACAACAGTGGCCTGTGGATGGGTACAAAATGCCACACTATTGGGATTGTGCAGTATGAATTTTTCTAGGGTAAAGACATCGTCGCCGCTGGCGTATTGTGTATTTCCGGAATATCCGCCAAGATTAAGGAAGGCCGATTTTTTAAACATCAGATTGGCTCCATTGGCTGCGGCGGGGTTCTTTTTAAGGAACTCAGAATAGCCCAGCGCGATCAGTGCCGTGTTTTCTATTAGCTGGTATTGTTGCAGGAGTCGATGCGATTTTTGGTTCGAACCTTTTTGTTCCGGGGGATTTTCTAAATCATTATTGATGATGTCGCCTTGGATTTCTGTGTTCGAGTTGATGATGTCGCCTTGGATTTCTAAATCGGAGTTAATGTTGTTCCCTTGACTTTCAAAATTTGTAGTGAATTCGACCCGGCCTAAAACCATTTCAATATTGGGTTGCTGGATACATTTCAATAAGTGGGAGTAGATGTTTGGATTCAGTCTACAATCGGCGTCGGTTGTGTGAATGATTTCGTATTGTGCTGCAGCTATTGCGGCGGAGAGGGCCGATTTCTTTCCGTTTTCTGCTTCTGGCAATTCGATGATTTTAGCCTGTAGGTGGGGGTGCTGTGCGATAAATTTTTTAATGATTTCGAGGCTATTATCGTTGCTATGATCGTCGCAGAAGATAATTTCCCATGTCACAGGCGCCTGGATTTTGGTCAGGCTATCGAGCAGGGGTTGGATTCTAAGGGCCTCGTTTCTAAACGGGATCAGGGTTGTCATTCCTCTGATTTCGGTATTTGAGTTGGACGTAGATGCGGTAATTTGGTTGGGTATTGATTGTGGAATTGAAATTATTGGCTTGGGCGCTAATGTGCTGTGCATCACAATTTCATTTTTTGCCGTTGAGGTGTTGGTTTCATTAAGATACTCTGTTCGTAAGGACGAGATTGGCAGCCAGTGTTTTAAGATTGACCACCACCATTGAATATAGGCTATGACCCCGAGCGCAGCGAGGGGTAATAAAAGGGAGGTGGCAGTGAGATGGGTAAGCATCGGATGGATTTACCTACGATTGGAAAATCGTGAGGAAAAATAACTCATTTTCCGTGGCTTTGGAGAATTTTCTGTTCGATTTTACTAGTAGAGAAGCCAGGTAAGAATTCCAATGTCTTCACTTCGCCTCCGTTAGCAATCACATGACTTCCACCCACAATTTGATCAATTTGGTAATCGGCTCCCTTTACTAGAATGTTAGGATTGATCGCTTCGATGAGTTCTTTGGGCGTGTCTTCATCAAATAAAATCACCAAGGAAACAGATTCTAACGAAGCCAAAACCATCGCCCTTGATTCTTGTGATTGTATGGGCCTTGCCGGAGATTTATCTAATCGTTGAACGCTTTGGTCGGTGTTTAATCCAATCACCAATTGATTTCCGAGCATTCGAGCTTCTTCCAAATAATGGACATGACCCGCGTGAAGAATATCGAAACAGCCATTGGTAAAAACGACTTTATCGCCTTGATTTTGCCATCGTTTTACGGTGGATTGGGCGACTTCTAAAGTGACGATTTTATCCTTCAGCGACATCTTTGTTGGCTTTTTGAATTTCCAAATATAGCAGCAGATAGGAGATGCTACCAAAAACGATCATTAGTAGATTACTGACGGCCACAGAATATATACCAAATGTATTGGCTTGGTCTTGTGGTAAACCATAAATGAGGGTCAGTCCATAGGCTAACGTCCCCCATACTCCAGCGCCACCGGGAAGTGGAACGATCACACCTAAGGTTGAAAATATCAAAACGCCCAACGCGTTGGCGAGGGTAAAGTCGACGGTGACATCCAAGCTTTTTAGCATGAAATAGGTGTTGAGCCAGTAGCCGATCCAAATCCCCAACGATGCAAGGATAAAGGCCACGGGTTTCTCCAGTTGAAAAACTGATTGTAGACCTCCGGAAAATTTGGTAAAAATGGTTTCTTTAGGGGCGTTCTGTTGACCTGCTTCCAATGAGGAATTTTGATTAATGTTCTTGGTATTATCGGTCGACTTTTTTCTTTTCTTCAACCATAAAAGAGCGATAACACTGCATGCCATTCCAATGAGGATGGGAATCATATAGTTTAAAGCGGGTTGAAGTAAATATTGGTCAAAGAATCCCCAAAATTGTTCAAATTGCAGCAAAAGGCAAAGCATCGCTAGCAAACCCATCACTAAAAGGTCGATGATACGTTCGGTGACAACGCTTCCAACGAGAGTTGGTACTGGGGCTTTTTCGCTTTTGGACGCCATGGCGCATCGTACAAATTCACCGCCTCTGCTGGTGGCAACGTTGATTAAATAGCCAATCATAACCGCGTAAAATGCACGCAAAGGATTCAATGGATAACCGGCAGGTTTAAGTAACAGATTCCATCGCCAACCCCTAAGAAAATGGGATAAGAGCATTACAACGATTCCAGCGGTGAACCAGCCCAAGTGGGCGTTTTTTACCGATTTCCACGTCGCCACCCAGTCGATTTTTAAACCAATAAGAATAAATACCCCTACGGCCAGAAGGATGAGTAGGGTTTGCGAGATTATTTTTTTGTTGATTTTCAAACTAAGCGATTGTTTCTATCGGGAAACAGGTTGTTTGGTTGGTGCGTTTTGGCTTCTTCGGGAGTGAGGTAAGTGAAAGTCATGATGATGAGTTCATCCCCCACTTGTCCTTTTCTTGCGGCCGCCCCATTCAACCCAATGATTCCCGTATTTCGTTCCCCTTTAATGATATAGGTTTCGAAGCGTTCTCCGTTGTTGTTGTTTACAATCATCACTTTTTGATTGGGCAACATGCCGGCGGCATCGATTAAATTTTCATCAATGGTGATGCTCCCAGTGTAGTTCAATTCCGTCTGAGTTAGGCGGACGTTGTGGATTTTGGCTTGCAGTACTTCGATAAACATGCGATGCAAAGGTAGGATGATTTTTTATATCAAATGCAAGTTCATAAATACCTAAAAACTATGATGTAATTTCGCAAAGTATGCAATTTACATCGGGTATTGTGGAGCAAGCAGTGGAGGCCTTATCGTCGTTTCCGGGGATTGGAAAGCGCACGGC
>CANHXF010000045.1 GCA_947464515.1 Flavobacteriales bacterium | reverse complement strand
GAATTGGACGTGCTAGCGGGATTTGCTCAATTGGCCATGGACTGCAACTACTGCAAGCCCACATTGAACGATGGTTACGATTTGCTCCTCAAAGACTGCCGACATCCCGTCATTGAGTTTCAACTCCCCGCCGGTGAATCATACATTCCCAACACCATTCAACTAAACAAGGACGAACAGCGCATCGTCATTCTTACGGGCCCTAACATGAGTGGTAAGAGCGCTATATTGCGACAAACCGCATTGTCTGTCATTCTGGCCCAAATTGGCTGTTATGTTCCGTGTAGCGAGGCTCACATTGGCATCACCGACAAGATTTACACCCGCGTTGGTGCATCAGATAATATTTCGGTTGGAGAAAGTACATTCATGGTTGAAATGTCTGAAACGGCCTCCATTCTTAACAACTTGAGCGATCGAAGCTTGGTATTGTTGGATGAAATCGGACGTGGTACAAGCACCTACGATGGCGTCTCGTTGGCCTGGAGTATCGCGGAGTACATACACTCCCATCCTGCGGCACCCAAAACCCTATTTGCAACCCACTATCATGAACTCAACGAACTGGAAAGCAAATGCCCAGGAATCGTCAATTTTCACATTTCGATCAAGGAGCAAGGATCCCAGATTGTCTTTTTGCGCAAACTAACCCGTGGTGGCAGCGAACATAGCTTCGGTATCCATGTCGCCCAGCTCGCCGGAATCCCCAATGCCGTCCTCATTAGAGCCACAGAGATATTGAATAAACTCGAAGAAGATCGCTCTAATTTATCGCCCCAAAAAACGCTCAAAAACACGAGTACGAAGCCGGTTTATCAGATGAACATGTTTCAAACGGAGGACCCAAAACTCATTCAGGTCAAGAAATTACTGGCTAGCATCGATATTAACACACTCACTCCTATCGAAGCCTTGCTAAAACTGCAAGCCGTTCAGGGAATTCTCAACGAGAAAATCAATTAAAAACTGTAGTTACAACCCAGCGCTGGGAGTATTGGCAACTGGTCTACACGTTTCCCTTTTACCCTGTCGTAATAGAATATGTTATTTCTATTGTAAACGTTGGTCACACTAAACAACAAGTTAAACTCACTGCCCTCGCGGAAAACCCACTTTCTTTTTATCGAGAAGTCTAAGCGATGATAATATGGCAAACGTCCGCGATTGATTTGGGCGTATACAATACCTAGCTGGCCGTTGGCTGCCGTATAATCGGTCCCAATCCCTTGTTGAAAGTTGTATTTCTCATAGTAACCTTGGGTCTGGGTGAAAGGAAATCCTGATCCAAAATTCCATCGTAAAGAAACCTCAGATGGATGCTTTTTGTCAAATTCATAATTCAACAAAATATTCGCGTTATGTCGTCTGTCGAAATTGGGCTGATAATGCGAAATCCCATCAAAACGGTTGACATACGTCAAGGAATAAACCGCCCACAAATACCAATGTTTGTCAGAATATTTGTAAGAAATATCGCCCCCGTAAGCATTTCCATTTTCGATAATAAAATCCTGTCTTAAACGCTGGGGCTTATCCAAATTAAATTCATCATCCGAGAACAACTTATCCCTGTTGATGTTAGTGATCTGATCAAATATTTTCACAAACGATTCAATATTGATTGTCTGCTTTTTGTCGATGCGATAATCAAACCCAGCAACGGCATGCCTTGCCTTCTGCAAACGCGTAGTCACTGGCTTACCATTGAATGAATCGGGAAGGTTGTCCGGTCCCGATAAGAACCCGTAGAATAAATTCACCACATCTCTATCGCTCATGGCCGATAATAAGTTTTGGGAATACATACCCACGGCAAATTTGATTCCTATTGACTTCAATGGCATGTAACGCAATTGAAACCTAGGCTCCAAACTACCATTGCCTAACGACGCATAATATTGATTACGCAATCCAATATTACAAATCAACTTCTTACGAACTACACGATAATTACCAAAAGAGTTGATCTCTGTTGTACTCTCTAACTGATTGATTTTCCTGTCGTTGGCGTTATACAATTGGAAATTGGTTTGAAATCCATTTAACTCAATACCCCATTTCAAATCATCGCGTTTAAAGTTGTAAGAGAAATTCATCCCCAAGTTAAACCCGCCAATGGAACTATTTCTTGGCTTTGCATCTTGCTCTTTCTGTTCGATGCTATACTGACTCCATAAAAAGAAACCATCAACCCTCGTTTTGGCCTGCTCAGGAACCACTAAGAACTTGCCACCCAACCCTGTCGACGTCCAACCGTAGCGCGTAGACCCAGGAAAAGCGACATTGTCGGAAAATCTAAACCCATACAACTTCGTATATCCTCCATTGGCCGAGTTAAAACTCATTTTTACAAACAAATCGCCAAAATTGTATGGCAACTTATCTGGGTTGGCGTAATTATAAAGCAATCGTGAGGATTCTCGCAAGAATGAATTCTTGTAGGAGATGGCAATTGAACTGTTGTTTTTTCCTTGTTGATACTTGCGCAAGGGCGATTCCAAAAGCAATTTTGATGTAAAAGTGGTCAAACCCACCTTTCCAGCCATCCGCTTTCGATTTCCATCGCGCGTTTTAATATCTACCACCGCCGATACCCTACCACCATATTCTGAACCAAACCCAGCACTGTAAACATCCGCAGTTTGAATCAAATCGGTCTCAAACACCGAGAAAAGTCCAATGGAGTGAAATGGATTGTAAATAGTAAGACCATCCATCATCACCTTATTCATAATTGGCGAACCACCTCGTATGTACAATTGTCCGCCTTGGTCACCACTAAACACAACGCCTGGCAAAATCTGTAAGTACTGTAAAATATCAGGTTCCGCGCCCACCGCAGGCATTTTATAAATAGCACGCGCTTCGATGTTTGTCACACCCACTTGCGCATCCCTCGCCTTTCCTTTTACAGAAATTTCTACCGCCTCCATGGACGAAATGTGTTGCAAATAAAAATCTTTCTTGGTGTTGATATCTGCGAACACCTTTACCTTCTCATAAAGCGTATCAAAGCCCGCGTGAGAAACCCGGACCCAATAATCACCCGGAGTTAAACCCGTTAATGCATAGTAACCGTCGTTGTCTGAAAGGATGGAGCGAACCACCGTACCATCAGACTTGTCCTTTACCGCTGTGATTACCGACGCCACGGAGCGATCACCATTGTCGCCGTCGTAAACAAACCCCCGAATATCACTCTTGGTAGATTGCGCCTGCCCTACAATTGGTGCTAAAGCCAATAAACAAATTAAAAATCTCCACATGAATCCTTCAAAAATACACCGAAAATTATTAAGTCACATTTTTTTCATCGATAAGCAAACATTGAGAACTATTTTTGCATTCTACATGGTTTACCGTTTTAAAGTTTGGTTCGACGACATGGACGATATTGTTCGATGGATTGAAATTAGGCCCTCGCATACTTTCATGGACTTTCACAACATCATTCAAGAAGCGATTGGCTTCGATAACAAGGAGTCCGCCAGTTTTTTTGTAAGCGATGATCGTTGGCGCAAAATTTCTGAAATCAAAAAAGAGAAGCCAGCGCATGCCGAAGGCGACCTCACCGGCAATCTAGATGCACCGTTGATGGCTGATGTCAAAATACGGACATGCGTCAACGACCCCCACCAGCATTTTATTTACATCTTCGATTATAATGTCCAATGGACTTTGATGTGCGAGTTAATTAGCATCGAAGCCAGCAGCGACAAGCATGACTATCCGAGGGTTTATCGTACCGAAGGAAAACCACCAAGGCAACACAACGATAGCAAGTTCAAGATGCTAGACGACAATGAATTTGATGCGTTGGCAGAGAAAATATTGGCCGCCAAAGGAGTGAAGAGTTTATTGGTTGAACACGAAGAGGAATTGCTCGCTGCGGATGATGACGATGACGACTTGGATGTTGATTTAGACGATGACGAGGATGGAGATGATGAGGATCATGATGAATTCGGATTCAGCGGTCTCAGCAATGGCATCGATGCAGATGATTTAAAATAAATCAAATTGACAAACAAACCCACCCTTATCGTAGTGGGAGGCCCCACCGCTTCTGGCAAAACTGCTGCTGCCATTGAATTGGCATTGAAGCTCAATACCGAAATCATTAACGTCGATAGTCGACAGGTATATAAGGAACTTCGTATTGGCGTAGCCAAGCCCAGTGCGGAAGAATTATTGAAAGTAACACATCACGGCGTCTCTACCGTTGGCATCCATGAGCACTACAATGCAGGCATGCATGCGGAACATTTCGAATCAACCATCAAAAATCTGCTTTCGGCGAACGGATCGGCAATACTTTGCGGTGGCACTGGCTTATATATTGAGGCGCTCATCAATGGTTTGGATGATATGCCAGAAATCGACCCTGATTTGCGTTCTGAGATTCTGGATGAATTTGTGGCACATGGCTTAGAAAGACTGGTACACGTTTTACTTCAGTTGGATCCAAATGCGGGTACTTTGGTAGCGCTTGACAATCCCCAACGGGTGATGCGTGCAATTGAATTATGCATTCAGACACAGAAAACATTGTCGGAGATATACTCACAAAAGCCCAATCCGAGATTCCCCGAGGCTCGTGTTATTTATTTGGGCATCGAATATGAACGTGAGAAGTTGTATCAAAGAATCAACCAGCGCGTAGACAAGATGATTGCCGATGGATTGATAGCTGAAGTAGAATCGCTGCTACCTCACCAATCACTCAAATCTTTGCAGACTGTTGGATACAGTGAATTGTTTAGACATTTTGCAGGAGAAGTGACCACAGCGGAGGCTATCGACTCAATAAAACAGCATACTCGTAACTATGCGAAACGACAGATCACCTATTTCACCAATCGATTTCCAACAAGATGGATCGCCGCTACCGAATGGCCGAAATATCTTCGTAATTTTGAACTCTAATTTTAACAACCTTTATGTTTAGTCAAGAAATCCTCATCAGTTTGGTAGCCCTTACCCTTTTAGAAATTGTTCTGGGCATCGATAATATCATTTTTATTAGCATTTTGGCCAACAAAGCACCCGGCGGTAAACATAAGCAGGCACGTCAGTATGGTCTTATATTGGGAATGGTTGTGAGAATCATCATGTTGCTCGGCATTAACTGGATTCAAAAACAAGAGCATCCTTTGTTTACAGTCATCGATCACCCTATTTCGGGCAAAGACATCCTTTTAATATTGGGGGGATTGTTCCTTTTATACCAAAGTGTGCATGAAATCCACCTAAAAATGAAAGGATTAGAGGAAGAGATTAAGGAGAGAACAGATGCCAAAGGATGGACTGCGATATTGTTCCAGATGGTCTTGATCAATGTGGTATTCAGCTTAGACTCGGTAATTACTGCAGTAGGTATGGCCAACGAGGTTTGGGTGATGATTGTCGCCGTAATCATCTCAATGTTGGTGATGTTATGGGCCAGCGAACCGATCGCAAACTTCGTAAATCACAATCCCAGTATCAAAATATTGGCTTTATCGTTCCTGGTACTAATTGGCGTAAGTTTATTGGGTGAAGGATTCGGACAACACATCAACAAAGGATATATCTACTTTGCGATGGCATTTTCATTTACCATCGAATTGATCAATTTGAGATTAGATAAGCACAAATAATCTATCCCTCGCGGAATTCATACATTGGATCAATGGCGGCGCCTGGTTCCACATCAATTACCGTTCTCAGCAATCCCGTTTCCATTTCATAAACCCAACCGTGAACATGGGGTCTTTTGTGTTGCTTCCATGCTTTTTGTACGATACTCGTTTTTACAACATTCCCAACCTGCTCGATGAGATTCATCTCAACCAATTTATTGACTTTATCGTCGATATTCGTTTCTGCCTCTACCTCATCCTTATGAAGGCGATAAACATCTTTCAAATTCCGTAACCACTTGTTTAGCAGACCGTAATCCGTGTTGGTAAGCGATGCTTTTACTCCACCACAACCGGTATGACCGCAAACGATAATGTGTTTGACCTCCAAAAATTCCACTGCGTATTGCAAAACGCTCAACAGATTCAAATCCGTATGTACTACCATGTTGGCAACGTTTCGATGCACAAACAATTCACCAGGCTCCGCACCGATGATTTCATTGGCTGGTACGCGTGAATCGGAGCAACCGATCCAAAGATATTCTGGTCTTTGATCCTTGGCGAGGTTTTCAAAATAATTAGCGTCTTCCGACAACTTCTCTGCGGCCCATGCCCTATTGCTCAAAAACAGCTTGATTTGATCTTCCATTAAATTGATTATTAATTTTTTACGGCTTTATTGTATTAAATAACTTTGATTCCATAGAACCTAATAACTTTCGCTTTTGCTCGGCATTTGCAAAGGAATATTCAATTTGAATCTCTTTGGATTTCGCTCTAATCTGATAGTCTTCTACAACATCCAAAATATCTTGATCTATAAAATTACAGTGGGTAAAATCCAAAATCACATCGGCATTTTGGGGAATCCCCTGCAATACTGATTTCAAGAGTGATTTATTCATAAAACTCGACTGCTGCTGAAACCTCACCAAATAATTGGAATCAATTTTCACCAAGGTTACCGAGCGATGAAAATTCGACTTAATGATGTAATAAAAAGCAACCACCATTCCTAGGACGATACCAATGAGTAAGTCCGAGAATAAAATGGCAATTACACTAACAATGAAAGGCACGAACGACATGCGTCCTTTTTTCCATTCATCAGAAAACAAGGAAGGTTTCGCCAATTTATAACCCATAAAGATCAAAATCGCCGCCAACGCCGCATTGGGAATTAAGGAAATCACACTCGGAATAAACAAAACAGCCAATGCCAACCAGATACCATGAAAAACAGCACTCCACTGCGTTGCATTACCCGCATTTATGTTGGCAGAACTGCGAACCACCACAGCCGTAAGTGGCATTCCACCCAAAATCCCACTCACTACATTCCCCAAACCTTGGGCTAACAATTCTCTATTGGGGGGTGAAACGCGTTTTAATGGGTCAATTTTGTCGGAGGCCTCAATACTTAGCAACGATTCAATAGAAGCAACAACAGCAATCTTAATGGCCAAAATCCATATCAAAACATTACCCAGAAGTCCAAAACTTGAAATGCCAATACCAAAGTCAAACTTGGTTGAAGCAATACTTTTTGGCAGTTGAACTAAATGTGATGTCGCTATCGCTTGCTCTGGGAAATATGTAAGGCTTAGTTGATTCAGACCCACGCCAATCAAAACAACGAGCAATGATGAAGGAAAAATGCGGGTCCAGGCAATCTTTTTCAACCTCGGATGATCCCATATAAACTGAATTGCTAACCCACAAAAACCAATAAATAGCGCCAATGGCGTAAGGTGTTCAATAGCGACACTAATTTCAGAGAATGTCGTCTGCCCATCTAACTGAAAAAATTCTTCATCACCAAAATCATCTACGTCCCATCCAACCAAATGGGGCACCTGCTTTAGGATCAATAATAAGCCTATCGCAGCAAGCATTCCCTTAATGACAGAAACCGGTATATAGTCGGCGAGTTTGCCCAACTTTACCGACCCTAGTAAAAGTTGAAATACACCAGCCAATACAACAACCATAGCAAATATCTCTAACAAGGGAACTGAGTTGTGATTGGCTAAAGAATTTTGTGATATATCGTGTAAGGCCGATTCAACTATTACTACCAAACCCGCTGCTGGGCCACTTACAGATACCTTTGAACCACTCGCTAACCCAATTACAACGCCACCTACCATTCCGGCAACCAAACCCTGAATTACAGGTAGTCCGCATGCATGCGCAATCCCAATACACAAAGGCAATGCCACCAAGAACAAGGCAATCGAAGCTGGAATATCTTTTTGTAAATTTTTCAACGACTCAAATATAGTCACGTCAGCTTAGAGAACATAAGAAAAGAAGACAAGTGAATCAAGTCAATTCTGCATTATGGATAATTTCCATAAACTACAAATTGATAATCCAAAAAGCACTTTCAGGTTCGTAGGTCTGAATCTTGCAAACATCATTCAGCCAACCCGCTTGATTATTTAAAAAATACTGTAAAAAGTGAATCCTTCTTTCCTGTGGATTCGTCAGCGAGAACACATCATTTTGCATTCCGATGATAGAATTCCATGCTTCATCCGACAGTTTAGATGCCAAAAATTTAGAAATGGCTTCATCAGTTGTTTTGCGCTGCAATTTCAAAAATGCCTCAACCTGCTTTTTCGTATCTCCCAGCAATTCACTCTTCCATTGATATAGGATTTGCAAATATTCTTGCATCCCCGCTTCAATCTTGTCGTTCACAACATCCAGCGCGCTATTTCCCGTCAATTTTTCCATCAACATCGACTTGAGATCTGAAATATCCGTAAACAAATCCGACGGCGTCAATCCAATCTGACTGATTTTCTTGTTTTGAGCCGCAGAAACCACAACCCCACCCATCCGATGAATCAAGGCTGGCGCCGGCAATCCCAAATGAGCAAACGCTTTGGTTGTCTGCAACCAATAAAAATATTCTGTAGGCCCAGCAATGTATGCCACCGATGGCAATATGGCTTGTTGATACAATGGCCTAAGTAACACATTGGGCGATAGTCTTTCTGGCTGACTGACCAAGATCTCGCGCATCGCTGCATCATCTAACTTTACCCCTGAATCAACCAATACAAACCCGTCTACATCCTTCACGATCCGCTCTCTTCGATGCGCATCGATCCAAAATAAATTGCACTCTCTGTAATGAGCGGGCGCTGTAATCTTATGACTTTTCAGTTCCGCAGATTGCTCTGCAAAAGTTTCAAAAACAGCTGTATCAAACAAATCCGCCTCAAATATTTTTGTCGCTCTGCACTTTAACGCACCAACATTGGGATCCAAAACCAACAAACCAAAATCTGCAAACAACGATGAAACCCAACTAGACGTGGCATTCGCCAAAGTCTGACCCTCCGTTTGATACATTAATTCTACATTCTCAATTCTCTGCAGCGCTGCAGGATCTCTTTGAAACTTTTGCTTCATCCAATCCCATAATCCGCCTAAATCTTGCGTTGGAATGTCGCCAACCCCCCTTTTCCAGTCAAATTCACAGGTAAACCGATCGCCAAATAAATCCACATGATTGATCTCCGCCACATCATGATCCTCCGTAGCCATCCAAAACAATGGCACAAAGTGTTTATCAGAAAAGCGATGATTTAGATCATTGCACAACACAATGGCTGAGGCAATTTTATAAATTACGTACATCGGTCCCAATCCAAGGTGAATTTGTTGACCCGTAACCACCAAAAAGGTATTTACTTGCTTGAGCCGATCGAGATTTTCTCTTTGCGATGCAGATCCGTCCTCACCCAACTGAGATTTCAGTATTCCAACCAATTCTTCACGCTGATGAGAATTAAATTGACTGGACACATTACTGATAATTGCCTCCCAATCACTATGAATCCCCTCATGAGGATACAAACCCAATGATTGTGTACCCCATGCACTTTTCCTTAGTGTATCAGAGATGTAATCTATTGGATATAATTGAGTTACAACATTCACGATTTTACAACTTCACCAAACAAATCGTAGGTAGAAGCATCGGTAATTTTCACATTGGCGAAATCACCCATGCGCACGTAATTGTCTTTTGCCGGAACCCTAACTTCGTTGTCAACCTCCGGGCTATCGTATTCGGTTCTACCAACAAATTCATCGCCTTCCAAACGATCAAACAACACTTTT
>CANHXF010000044.1 GCA_947464515.1 Flavobacteriales bacterium | reverse complement strand
AGTCGATATTCTAGAAAGTCGCGTCCGCATTCCAAATACTCAGAAAATCGCTTTGTTGGCGCAGAGTTTTGTGAAAGAAAAGTTGATGGGTGCTTAACCGAACAACCAACCAAATACCTCGTCGATTCGTCCAAAAGAATGCACCTTGATTTTGCCCGTGTGCTCCTGATTAAACTTGTTGTATTTGGAAATCACGATGTCCGTAAAGCCTAGTTTTTCTGCTTCTGCGATGCGTTGTTCCACCCTTTGAACCGCACGAACTTCGCCGCTAAGGCCCACTTCTGCCGAGAATACGCATTTGGGTGGAAGGGGTTCTGAATAGAAGCTGCTCATGATGGCCGCCATCAAACTCAAGTCCAAGGCGGGGTCTTCCAGTCGGAGGCCGCCGGCAAGGTTCACAAATACATCTTGCTGACCCAATTTGAATCCGCATCGTTTTTCCAATACTGCGAGCAGCATGTTTAGTCGGCGGAGATCGTATCCTGTGGCAGATCGCTGTGGTGTTCCGTATACTGCCGTACTAACCAAGGCTTGGGTTTCTAAAAGTAACGGCCTAACTCCCTCAAGTACGGCGGCAATGCCAATGCCAGAAAGGACTTCTTCGCGTTGGGCAAGCCAAATTTCTGACGGGTTTTTAACGCCTTTCAATCCAGCGCCATGCATCTCGTAAATGCCCAGTTCTTGCGTGCTTCCAAATCGGTTTTTTAATGTTCTGATGATTCGATACGCATGATGCCTATCACCCTCAAATTGCAAAACGGTATCCACCATGTGTTCCAATATCTTCGGCCCAGCCAAGTTTCCATCTTTGGTGATATGTCCAACCAAGAAAACGGGGACGTCATTTTCTTTGGCAAATTGTAACAATTGGCCTGCGCATTCTCTGATTTGCGATACGCTTCCCGGAGTGGCATCAAGCTGATCGCTGTATAGCGTTTGAATTGAATCGATGATTAAAAGCTCGGGTTGGTCTTTCGTGAGTACATCTTTGATGTTTTCCAGCAATGTTTCTGTCAGGATCTCACAGGTGCTATCCCCAAAGCCAAGTCGTTCCGCCCTCAGTTTGATTTGCGTTTCACTCTCTTCCCCAGAAACGTATAAGGTTTTGGCGGTGGTTTGCAGGGCGATTTGCAATAACAAAGTACTCTTTCCGATGCCTGGTTCTCCGCCAAGAAGCACGACGGCTCCAGCAACAAGTCCGCCACCCAATACCAAATTGAGTTCCTCATCGGGTAGTATTAATCTCTCACTTTGGTTGGCTTGGATTTGATTTAAAGGTTTTGGTTCGGCAATTTTCCGACCGCTTTTCTTCCATGCGGTGGTTTGTTTTGTAGGTTTGATTTCCTCAATAAATGTATTCCATTCACTGCAGCCAGGGCATTTCCCGATCCACTTGGGGCTTTCGAATCCGCAGGATTTGCAAAAAAATGTAGTTTTGGCTTTTGTCATGATGGTTTTTTACTGAGTTTTAACGCGTTTAATTGTGAAAAACGGAAGTATACAAAGATGCTAAACAGCGGGGACGCATCAAACAGAAAACCCAATAAACTATCAACAATTCGCCGACGGCATACCAGCTGATAATTCGGTTTGGGAGATTCTTCGCTCGCTCCAACGCTGGTTTTAGAAACAATCTAAATAAGGGTGGTAAATCGGTAAAAGTTTCGTTAATTTTGTAGGGTTATGGAAAAAAGCTTGAACGACATTGTAACCATTTACGCGGAGGCGACTCCAAACCCTGAAAGTATGAAGTTTGTGGCCAATAAAATGTTGTTGCCAAACGACAGTGCTGATTTCCGTAATGCAGAGAAGGCGCAAGATGGGGGCGAATTAGTGAAGGCGTTGTTTGAAATGCCGTTTGTTAAGGGTGTTTTTATCATGAATAACTTTGTTAGTATCACAAAGAATGAAGATTTCGAGTGGTTTGATTTGATTCCGGATTTGAGAAATTTCTTTACCGAGTGGATTGAGCAAGGCAAAGAAATTGTAGCACCAAAAATTTCGTTATCGCCAGAACAGGAAACAGAGATTGAGCGTAAAATTCGTCAACTCCTTGAAGATCACGTGCGACCTGCAGTAGAAATGGACGGCGGTGCGATTGATTTCAAAAGTTTTATTGATGGGGTAGTTACGGTTCAAATGAAAGGCAGTTGCAGTGGATGTCCGAGTAGCACAATGACCTTGAAAGCGGGAATTGAAAATTTGCTTAAGCGCATGGTGCCGGAAGTAGTTGCGGTGGAAGCGGAAGCTGTTTAAGTTTTAGTTAGTATTGTTTTTCTGAAGGAATTTTATTCACTCATTTGCAGTGATTTGTAGATTCCATTTGGCTTTCACGCTTTTTTCGGACATATTTGCCATAGTTGATTTTATAACAAAAAAAATATGACATCTATTATCGAAAAACCTGATCCCAATTTTAATTCACTTCACGATTTTTACTTGAATTCAGCGCATAAAATTCACAGTCCAGATCGGGCCGTGATGTTTTATAAGGAGAAGGGGAAATGGGAGCAGTTGACCTATCAGGACATTTTGGATGGGGTTGATCAATTGGGTGCCTATTTTATGGAATTGGGTCTTCAGAAAGGCGATCGCGTTGCATTGATGATGGATAATTGTCCTGAATATTATGTAATCGATCAAACCATTCAGAAGTTGGGCTTGGTGAACGTCTCGGTTTATCCAACATTAACTGGTGAGGAAACAGCATATATAATTAACGATAGTAGTAGTAAGGTTTTATTTGTTGGCAATGCCTTTTTGTTCAAGAAGTTTAAGAAGGTGGAAGGTGATTGTGCTACCGTAATGAAGGTTATTGCGATGCCAAAGGAT
This sequence comes from Flavobacteriales bacterium, assembly GCA_947464515.1. Taxonomy (GTDB): domain Bacteria; phylum Bacteroidota; class Bacteroidia; order NS11-12g; family UBA955; genus UBA955. The sequence goes on along the minus strand of CANHXF010000044.1, from coordinate 6,965 downwards.
TTGGACCAAGGGGAGAAATTTACGGATTATACTTCGGTTTTGGTTGAAGGAGAAGCCTTGAAAGAGAAGCACGAAACGGCTGTGGCGGAGAGATTTGCTTCAGTTGTTAAGACGGATTTATCTACTTTTATCTATACCAGTGGAACTACAGGAATGCCAAAGGGGGTAATGCTAACGCATTATAACTTTATGAGCAACTGTTATGATGCGAAAGATTTGTGTCCGGCCATCACTTCGGATGATTTGTATTTGAGTTTTTTGCCATTGAGTCACGTGTTTGAGCGGTTGGCAACGATGTACTTGAGTACTTTTATTGGGGCACAGGTGGCCTTTGCGGAGAACATCGATAAAGTGGCTCAGAATATCCAGGAAATGCGTCCTACATTGATGGCGGCGGTTCCTAGGCTGTTGGAGCGTGTCCACGATAAGGTGTACAAGAGCGCTACGGAAAAAGGCGGTGCAAGTGCAAAGATTTTCTTGTGGGCCCTAAGAGTGGGTGGAGAAGCCCGGGTGAAGCGCGACGAAGGCAAGATGGTGGGTCCGTTGTTGGCGATACAGGTTGCCATCGCAGAGAAATTGGTTTATAGCAAGATCAAGGCGAAAATGGGCGGTCGATTAAAAATGTTTGTCAGTGGTGCCGGCGCTTTACCAGTCCATGTCGGCGAATTTTTTGCCAATTTGGGAATGAGAGTTCAAGAAGGGTATGGTTTGAGTGAGACGAGTCCGTTGGTTACGGTGAACGAGTTTCATCGACAAGTATACGGCACGGTGGGCAGGGTAGCACCAAGGCAGATGGTCGCGATTCAAGACATCGAAACGAAAAAAATATTGGCTACGCAGACTTACGATACGTTTGAGGCGAATTACGCGAGTGAAGAAGGGGAGATTTTGGTGAAGGGTCCTAACGTGATGCAGGGTTACTGGAATCGTCCGGAGGCTACGGCTGAGGTTTTTGATGAAGAAGGATGGTTTCATACGGGCGACATCGGAAAGTTTGATCGCGGATATTTGCGGATTACTGATCGTTTGAAGAATATGCTTAAGACTTCATTGGGGAAGAATATTTATCCTACGCAGATCGAAAATGTATTGTTACGCAGTCCAAAATTGGAGCAGGTATTTATTATTGGTGATAAAAGGGAGTTTTTGACAGCCATCATACATCCTAGTATGGATGAGTTGAAATCGGCATTTGGCGGTCGTAAGGACTACTTTGAAGTGTCTGATCCATTCATTCAAGACGAAGAAATTAAAAAGTGGATGCAGGAGGACGTGAAAAAGCTAAGTGAGAATTTGGCTAAGTTTGAGCGCATCAAGGACTTTATAGTAAAGCGTGAACCATTTAGCGTTGAGGCGGGGGATTTAACGATTACGTTGAAGATTAAGCGTAAGGTGGTTATGGAAAAGTACGCCGACGAGATTGAAGCGATGTACGCCTAGATATTTTCGTTGACATCAAACTGATTGGGTAATTCTATTCTGGGCTTTCGAATAATGCTCCTGTTCTTGTGGGTTTTAAAACAACCTAATCCAAACGTAAAGGATCAAGAAGAATCCTAGTTGAATGAAATACATGGCGCCAGCCATTTTGTTTCGTTGTGGCTTTGTGCTGAGGTGCAACAACAGATGCATTAGAAGAGATGCTATAAACCAAGCGATATAGTTTTGTGTTGGGATTTTGTTATGGTCCCAATGCCAGAAATCGTATCGCATGGCCACAGGCTCCAAAAAGAAGTCGTATAGTGTCATCATCGCCGCACCAAGAAATGATGCCGCATAGGGGTTGTTGACGCGCCCGGCTAGAAGACTGGATGTGAAGAATATGAGCGCTGCCCAATTGAGGCCGATTAGGTAGGGGACACCTTGCCAGCCTCTGCCTAGTGTATGTCCGTAATGGTAGCAACCGAAAATACGTCCTGTTTTTACGCCCGCGTATTCAAGGAGGAATCCTAAGATGCCAACGGTGATGATGATGGCTACGTGTTTGGCTTCCCATTTTTTGTGAAAAATCCAAGAGAATACAAATGCTGCAATGAGATTATAAGGGGTAAGCCAAATAAAAGTAGGTGTAAGCGAGGGAATCATGAAGCCCAAAATCCCAACAAAATAGATGATGGCAACCAAGGTGATGAATCGATTTTCAACGTTGTTCATGGCCTTGCAATTTAGTTGTGGATGTCCGCAACTGCAAATAGAATGGGGTAAATATTGCGGCGAAAGTGGTAATGTATAACGGTTGGTCGTTGACATCCATAGGCGGTCATTAAAATTACCTAATATTCACCTAACATTGATTCAAATTCGGTAATTTCAACAAAACACCTCGGTTTTATTGGGCTCTGTAACTATTTGTTTTTGAGTTCGTTATTGAAGGTTAGGTGAATGTTAGGTTTTTTATTTTTGTTCTAGCGGCGCTATGAAAAAAAGCGATTGCGGGATTTTGGTGGCTTTTTTTTAAAATTATGCTGACATTGAAACGACAAAAAACATGAAAAAGGCGATTTTTTTGCGTCTTTTTTCTCACATTTTTATAAAAATGTTAGATTTGTAAATAACTAAATAATTGATATTCAATTACTTAGTTATTTTGAGGTAAAAAATCACATTATTTTACATTTTTTTTTGGTTTTTGTGATTTCACCTATATTTTTGCATCACACTTAATAGGAAACAAACAAAATGAAAAAATTAACTTTCGCCGTTGCTGCTTGCGCTATGTTCGCGTTCGCTGCTTGCTCTAACTCAGCTGAAACTGCTGCTACTGATTCAACTGCTACTGATTCTACAATGGTAGATTCAACTGCTACTGATTCAACTGCTACTGATTCAACTGCAACTGATTCAACTGCTGCTGCTCCTGCTGCTGAAGCTCCTGCTGCTCACTAATCAGTTTTTTAACAAGAAAATTCAAAAGGCGTTTGGAAACAAACGCCTTTTTTTTTAACTTTGTTGCAATGAAACGCTTTTGGCCCATAATGATCATGATTTTTGCAATGTCTTTTGGCAGTGCTAAACTCAGTGCTCATGCGGATTTGCCGCCAGCAGGCGTAGTGGATTTGGGTCCAACTTTCAGCATCAATCCAAATCCGGTTTCTGGAACTTTTTTCTACGTAAATTTAAATTTCACCGAAGCTCAGTACCCTGAAGCGGTAATTGTTATCAACGATATTTTAGGAAAAGTGGTTTTTTCTTACCCAATCAGAAAATCTGATTATGCCACTTCCCAAATTCGTGTCGATTTAAGTGACGCGATGTTGGATAAAGGAGTTTATTTCCTCCAAATCAAGAGTGGCGATGCCACCAAAACATTGAAATTGGCTATCCGCTAATTTGTGTCGATCCCTATCAAGTCTTCTTCTCCCCGCCATGTTTCTTCAATGAAGCGTTCAATTCTTGCGCTTTGCCTGATCTTACTGCTTGTTTCCCTTTTTCAGTATTTTGATGTTTTGCATTGGTCGATGCTGTCACCCATAGGTCCCAATGTTAACGATTGTAGTATTCGGCCTCATGATTCGCATGCAATCTTAGCCCAATTTTTTGGCGCGTTTTTGCATGGAAATTTTGAACATTTCTTGGGTAACATCACTTCGTTATTGGTATTGTCGGTCCTGTTTATTCTTCAGTTCCCGCGCCATTGGTTTAAGTTCTGGATTCTGCAACACTTGTTGTCGACGATTATCCTTTGGTGGCTTGGTGCTAAACATTCATCCCATATTGGTGCATCTTTATGGGTGTATTCTTTCTGTTTTTTCTTAATTACGATGGGGTTGATTCATCGCGACAAAGCATCGCTTTCAATCATGTTTTTGGTATTTGTTTGGATGGGTGGATTTATTTGGGGCTTGTTTCCAATTGATCCCAAGGTTTCTTGGGAAGGTCACATCGCTGGATCTATTGCGGGAATCTTAATAGCCTTGACAATTGGACTACGCTGGAAAGTACGCAGAACTAAGCGTTTGCCCGCCCCTGAAGATCCTTACATGCAATTTGATGTGAATCAAAGTGATTCATAGGCAATTATCTGAATTTATTAAATTCTTCGAGACTTTGCGAATTCATTAGACACCTTGTGCACAATAAATGATGCGGTAACATTAGTCGGCGTTGAAATTCATTCTGGTAAAAGCCGCCTTAATACCCTAGTGATTATTGGGATCTTTTAAAACCAAAGCAGAATCCCTGCAATTGTCGCGCTTAAGTAATTCGCTAAGGTTCCGCATATCAAGGCCTTGAATCCCAGTTTTGCTAGGTCGGTTCTACGTGAAGGTGCAATTTTGCCGATACCCCCCACCTGGATTGCAATCGAACTGAAGTTCGCGAATCCGCACAAGGCAAAGGTTGCAATCACTACGCTTATAGGCTGTAATGTGCTTGCCACTTCCTTTAAATGTAAGTATCCTACGAATTCGTTTACGACGAGTTTGGTTCCCATTAGTCCGCCAACAGTATGAATATCTTGAGATGGAACACCCATTACATAAGCAAATCCAGAAAATACATAGCCTAGCATGCTCTCTAAGGTTAAGTGTGCGCCCCATAGGTTGCCAATGCTAGCAAGTAAATAATCACACAGGTAGATTAATGCCAAGAATCCAAGTAACATCGCCACCACATTTAACGCAACGCCCAAGCCTTCCGATGCACCTTGAGAAATTGCGTCGAGTAGATTCGCATTTTCCTTTTTGACCTCTAATTTAACTGTTCCAGCGGTTTCGCTGACTTCGGTTTCGGGCCAAACGATTTTAGATATCACCAACGCTCCCGGTGCTGCCATAATGCTCGCAGCGAGTAAACTCGATGCATCAATCCCCATCTGAATATACGTTGCCATCACACCGCCCGCAATACAAGCCATAGAGCCTGTCATGGATGCGAGGAGTTCGCTATTTGTCATCCCCTTGACATAGGGTCCAATCATCAACTGTGCTTCAACCTGACCCACAAATGCCGATGAAATATTACTCAAGGCTTCACTGCCACTAACGCGCATCGTATAGTGCATCCCTTTGGCAATCTGTTTGATAATCCACTGTAAAATCCCCAAGTGATAGAATATTTTTACCAATACCGCAATGAAAATGATAGTAGGCATCACGCGGAAAAAGAAGATGAAATTCTGTCCGAACACTTCCTGCATCTGGTTGTCGCGCGCCAACGGTCCAAAAATGAACTCCGCACCCTTATCGGAAAATTGCAGCAGTTTTTGTACGATTTTACCTAGGAACCCAAATACGGTTTTTCCCACGGGAGTTTTAAGAATGAAGACTGCAAGGATTACTTGTATCAGCAATCCAACACCCACGGTGCGATAGTTGATTGCCTTTCTGTTGTTTGAAAGGAGGAAGGCTAGGGCCAGTATGACAACGATTCCAAAAAATCCAATAAAATGCATCTCGGCAATAATACAACTATTTGCTGTAACCTAAGCCCATTTCAATGCTATCGATGAGAGCGTGAATGACTTTGATATGAATTTCTTGCGCGCGATCGGCGAATTCTGAATGTGGGGCGCGAATTTCAACATCACACAACGAGGCCATTTTGCCACCGTCTTTGCCGGTTAACCCAATTACTACCATGCCTTTGTCCTTGGCTGCCTGCATTGCATTGATCACGTTGGTGCTATTCCCGCTGCTGCTGATTCCCAATAAAACATCGCCTTTAGAGCCTACGGCTTCTACGTAACGCGAAAAGATTTGGTCGAATCCATAATCGTTTCCAACGCAACTGATATGGCTGACATCGCTGATGGCGATGGCCGCAATTCCAGGTCGGTCCGCACGATATCTACCCGTGAGTTCTTCTGCAAAGTGCATCGCATCGCAATGACTTCCGCCGTTACCGCAGGAAAGTATTTTGCCACCTGATTGCAGTTGTGCAATCATTGCATCCGCTGCTTTTTGGATGTTCTGCATTTGATCCTTGTCCGCCGCGAAGGTTTTTAAGGTTTCCAAGGCTTGCTCAAAATGGGATTCGATACGATTCATGACTTCGAAATTATTTACGCTTGTTAAATTCTGAAGTTCCTTTTTTTAGGAACTCAACAAAGGGGTCGACATTGAACTGGAAATGATCGGCACCCAACGCAGGTTGAAGCAGGTTTTCGTTTTGATCCAACAAGCAATACAAGGGCTGGGTGGTTTTACCGAAATACAGTTCTTCTATGTATGCATTTTTATCACCGAGGCGGGTAATATTTTTGCCATCGGGGGTGGTAAAGCATTGGCTGCTTGGCAATTTTATTTTTTTATCGTCCACATAAAGGGAAACGATAACGTAGTCTTTTTTAAGGATTGCCAAAACGGCTTCGTCCGACCAAACTTTCTCCTCCATTTTTCTGCAGTTTACGCAGCCATGTCCGGTGAAATCAATAAATAGGGGTTTCTTCAGTTCTTTTGCCGCGGCCAAGGCCTCGTCGTAATCGTAGTAACCGACCAATCCATGGGGGATGTGAAGTTCGTTGGCATACGATGGGGTAGTTGTGATATTGCCTTCTCCATGCGCTCCACCTTTGATATTGCTATTGAAGTCTTGTGTGCTCAATGGGGGTAGGTATCCCGCCAATCCTTTTAGCGGAGCGCCCCACAATCCTGGAATCATATAGGCAACAAACGTAAAAGTGGTAATTACTAGTCCCAAACGAGGAACGCTGAAATATTTGACTTCACTGTCGTGAGAGAATTTGATTTTACCCATTAAATACAATCCCATGAGGGTGAAAATGACAATCCAAATGCTGAGGTAAATTTCGCGGTCGAGGATTCCCCAGTGGTAAGTTTGGTCTGGAATACTCAAGAATTTCAAGGCAAATGCGAGTTCTACAAATCCTAAAACCACCTTTACGCTATTTAACCAACCGCCGCTTTTTGGCAAGTTGTTTAACCACGATGGGAAAAGGGCAAGTAATCCGAAGGGTAAAGCGAAGGCCAATGAGAAGCCAAACATTCCGATGATAGGCCTGAGCT
>CANHXF010000043.1 GCA_947464515.1 Flavobacteriales bacterium | reverse complement strand
GGAACATCGATTTCTCCGAGGGTGAAATTGACATTTGATTTTGGCAAAGAGATGTTCTTAAGAATTGAGTCAGCGCCAATCGTAACAATTGAATCTTTTCTAACTACAAAACGAATCAAACCATCTGGATCGTGAACTACAATACTGTCTTGTTTGAGGATTTTACCAGCCGTGATGCTCACGCTAGCCAATGGGGTAACAATGCCAGGCTGCAATTTTACATCTTGATATTTGTTAAGATCGAGGTCAGCTTTTTTACAAGCAGCGAATCCTAATGAAATGGAGACAATTGCTGCCGATAGCAGTTTTAAAGTTTGATGTTTCATTTGTTTGAATTGTATAATTCTATTAGCTAACAGAATTACTACAAATTTACCCAAATCTTCTGGTATATGGGGTTATGGGTAGGTAAAATTAGGTTTACTGATAATTAATATTGGTAAGAATCCTCAAACCTTGCGAATTCCAGTCTCTTCGATGGTGATTTGCTTTGCTTTGTACAAAACGCCAACGGTTTGCTTAAAAGCCTTTTTACTCATTCCCAATTTTGATTGAATGAGATTCGCATCGGATTTGTCGTGCAGAGCTAAAAATCCCCCCGCGGCAGTGATTGCCTCCAAGACAGTATCAGACAATGTACTAACTTTCTTGTGTCCCATCGGCGTGAGCGATACATCCACATGTCCATTCTCTCTCACCAATCGAACATAGCCTTTTAATTGGTCGCCCATTTCAATTCTTTGAAAGACTTCGTTTTTGTAAATAATCCCCTGATGCTTTTGGTTGATTATGACGCGAAATCCAATTTCCGTTTCTTCAAAACACAATAAATCAACGGCCGTGTTATAAAGCAGGCTGACATCTGTCTTATCCAACCATTTGGAAATTTTAGTACTGGCTAGCAATCGGTCAGTGACTTCGTCGCGATACAAATAAGCCACCGTATGCTCTCCCTCCACCAATTTGCGATGTTGTTCTTTGAAAGGTACGAAAAGGTCTTTCTCCAAGCCCCAATCCAAGAATGCCCCAATGCCTGTTGCCGAAACCACTTCTAAGCAGGCAAACTGTCCGATTTCAATCATCGGAACAACTGTGGTTGCCGTTAGGCGGTCTTCGGAATCTCTGAAAATGAAAACATTAATGACATCCCCTTCAATGGCTTCTGACGGACAAAATTTATTGGGTAGTAATACTTCTACTCCCATTTCATCAACCAAATACCAACCTTGTGGGGTATCGTGATGAAAGGTTAAATCAAGGAATAGGCCAGTCTGAATCATATCGTTTTGCAAAAGTCGGGGTAAACTTTCACATTCGCACGATAATAGAAGTTTATCTCAGCAGTGTGACACTACCAGAAAAGTGTTGAAGTTCGTTTTCTGGGTTTTTGAAGGTGGCATCGTAAATATAAACGCCGCTCTGACAAAGTTCTCCGTTTACAAAACCATCCCACAATGTAGATTGGTCTTTGGCTTCAAATATTTGTTGTCCGTATCGGTTGTAAATGATGAGTTTGTAATTGCTAACCGTGAGGGGAGAGTACAATCCGAAGTAGTCGTTCGTTCCATCCGAATTTTTGGGTGTAAATGCCGTTGGGAACCAATACAATGGAATCGATTTCACTTTGATGCTCTTGGTCATCGTGTCAGCACAGCCATATTGATTGTCGGCAATCAGCGTGATGTTGTAGGTGCCATACATTTTATATATGTGCTGTGGGTCTCTCACCAAATCAAAATAGCCATCGCCAAAATCCCAAGACCATTTCGTGTCTATTTTAGAATTGTTTGTAAATGCCACATTTTGCGTCATTAATGGGATGTAAGGGTCGTATTTGAAGTCTGCAATGGCCCGAGGATAAACTCTCAAGTTCTGAGCATTTGTATCATGACAGCCATAACTATTGGTTACAATCAAGTTGACTTTGTAAGTTCCGGAATCAGGGTAAAGGATATTTTCGTTTCTCTGGCTTGATTTTCTGCCGTTGCCGAAATCCCACTTATAGGTGCTAATGGTTCCAATACCAGCGGTTGATGCGTTTGCGAAAGGGAACATCAAATCTTCACAATCGGGTTTAACCATGAAGTATGCGTATGGTTTGTTCGCAATGAAAAGTGTGCGAATTATTGTGTCTTTACAGAGGTTGCTGTTGTATACGATGTATGTCACGTTAGGATAACCTGCCGATCCATAATAGTGTGTCGGACTCTTGCCCGCTGTTGTTGTACCATCACCAAACCACCAATATTCTTTGGCAAGGAATCCACTGCCGGGAGCGGTAAGTGATGTGAATTTTACGATTTCGTTTTCGCAGGTATCTTCCACAACGTAGTTGGCTTGCGGTGCGCCTAGAATGCTGACATTTTTAAACGTAGTGTCCTCACAGCCATTTGCAGCGCGGACAATCAATCGAACTTTATAATTTCCAGCGGGGGAATAATGTCCAACCGTTGAATCACCACTTCCTTTGTTGCCATTGCCATAATCCCATCTCCATTGAACGAGGGTGTCATCAACTACGGTTGACTTATCTGTAAAAAGTACAGAATCTTTTTCACAAATGCCATAGGATGCGAAATTTGCGATAGGGCAGGGAGTTGTGTCGCTCAATGTCCAGGTCCCTGAGAATTTTTGACCCGTGTGAATGAGGAGGGTATTTTTTGATGCAATAACTCTCGACTGAACTGGATAACTCCATTTGTTTGATGCGGCAACCCAATTAATAGCACCCATGTTGGCTTCTTGGATGGTGTTGGTTCCGGTATTATGCTCAGGGTCGAGATAAGAGAATCCGAGACTGATTTCAGGTTTTGTACTATAACCACCATCATTGATAATCCAAAAGCGATCCAACATTCTGCGTGCGTTTTCCGTCCCGAATTCATTTTTGACATTGTTTACGCCTGTTGGCATTGGACGGTTATTGGGCAGAGAGGCTGTTGGTGTTGGATAGGTTGCAATCGTAACGTATGCGCTGTCTTTGGTTTGAAGGCCTACATTTTTGACGTTATAATCAAAAGGAATGTTAGCACCGGTTGCTGTTTGAAATGGCACAGTGTATAGAGGCCCTGCACCGGCATCGCGAATATTCCATTGGACATATCCGTAACCAAATGAGGGGAACGACTCGGAGACAATACCACCAGTAGTTTTGGTGATGGCTGTTTCGGATCTATTGTTGATGATTAAGGTTCTGCCGTTTAGTTGCAGTTGTTTTGAAAATAGGTTAAGTTTCCCAATTCCGCCGCCTGAATGACCTCCCCCCACAAGTATGTTCACTTGCATGGTTGGATTCGCGCTACAAAGTAGGTCGAGGGCTGGAAATGCAGTAACTGCGGTTCCCATGAATAATTGTGCGGCTCCGTTTAGAGTAACTCGGCCATTGTTGTTCATGAAGATGGCACCTGCGGAGTTGTTGATCCAGTTGCCGGTGTAGAACAGATTGACATCGCCGTTGAAAATCAACCTAGATGTGCCTTGGGCTTTGTAGTTTCCTTTGGTACCTGATATAACAATAAAACTTCCCGAGTTGGCTACCACATGGGCGCCATTATGAACCCATCCCTGACCATAGAGGAGGGAAGAGGCTAATAATGCTAGGGATAGCAGTAACTTTTTCATCGTTTCTGTTTAGAGCGGATTATTTCTTGTTCTGCAATTCAGTGATGGCTTTGAGCAAAGCTTCGTTTTGTTTCTTCAACAATTCGATTTGCGCTTGTTGTTCTTGGATGGCCTTAACCATAGGGACTACAAATTCGCTATATCTCAAACCGTAAAGGTCTGTTTCTGATTTTGCTTTGTCTACGCCTGAGAAGTCGTATCCGATTTCCTTCGCTGCTTTTTCGACATCCTGCGCTACGAATCCAGAATATCTCACACCAACGTTGGGGTTGTTTTGGTTTGAAGCTGGTGCATCAGCAGAGCCAGGTTTTAAGGTTTTGTTTAATTTGTCGAAATCAAAATTGTAAGTAACTGGCTGAAGTTTCAAAATAAAATCTAAACCGGGTACATTTTGTTGGATATTGGTTTTATATCTTCCGTCTGAAAGATTGGTCCAGTTTGCAAAGCCCCCAATGGATGTAACAAAGTTATTTCCAATACGAACTTGGTTGCTAGCTGTTGTTACTGCTTGGTATCCCACCGCAGTTGCGTTCGTGTTTGCACCACCATTAGGTCCCGCTTGAAATCCGATGGCGGTATTGTTTCCACCTGTGGTAACCAAAGCAAGTGACTGGTATCCATATGCTGTATTGTTATTCGCCGTAGTAAGCTGGTCAAGTGCGTCGTAACCTACAGCAGTGTTGTTGGCTGCGGTGGTTGAATTTGGCATTGCGCCGTAACCGATTGCAACGTTTAGGTTACCTGTTGTATTCGCATCCAATGTCTGGAATCCCATCGCAGTGTTGTAAGATCCGGTTGTAGTTCCGGTCATAGCTTGATAACCCACTGCTGTATTTCTGCCAGTATTGGCAGTCGCATTGTTAAAAGTTCTTAATGCGGCAGAACCAACGGCTACGTTAAATTCTGATACCGTTCCGGTAAGCATAGCTTCAAAACCAATAGCGACGTTGTTTCCACCTGTGGTATTTGCGTTTAAAGTGCTATTTCCTAGTGCAACGTTATTGGTACCCGTAGTATTTGCGTTGGCCGCTGCGGTACCCATGGCTGTATTGTTTCCACCGGTAGTTGTTGCTGGTAAAGCACGTGCACCCACTGCTGTGTTATTGGTTGCAGTGGTATTGGCAATCAAAGATTGGTATCCAAATGCCGTATTGTTTGACGCAGTTGTGTTGGCGGCAAGTGCTTGATGTCCCATTGCGGTATTGTTGGCACCAGTAGTGTTTGCAGCCAAAGTGCTTGATCCATGTGCATTGTTGTTAGAACTGGTGGTCAATGCCAATGAATTGTTACCAATGGCGACGTTGTCTGAACCCGTTGAGTTTGCATTTAGCGATAAATTACCTACAGCGATGTTTTGACTTCCTGAAGTTGTTGCTACGGCAGCAGGCGCACCAATAGCTACGTTGTTGACACCAGACGAGTTTGCCGTTAGTGATCTAAATCCAATGGCAGTGTTATTGCTTGCTGTAGTGCTGTTCGCTAAAGTTTGAAAACCAATTGCGGTGTTATTACCACCAGTTGTATTCGCTAGTAAGGCATCTGAACCCAAAGCAGAATTGTTCGAACTAGTTGTAGACGCGATTAATGCACGACTTCCCACCGCTACGTTATCGGATCCTGTGGTTGAAGCCTTTAATGCGTTAAATCCATCAGCCAAATTTCTATTTCCAGTGGTATTTGCCGACAAAGCTTCAGAACCGTTTGCAGTATTATTAATACCTGTCGTATTTTTTGCTAAGGTGTTATATCCGATAGCCGTATTGTCGTTTGCCGTACTAACTGCCAATGCGTTTGAACCCACTGCTGTATTATTATTTGAAGTGATGCTGGCATTTAAGGATCTAGAACCAACTGCAGTGTTGTTCGCTCCAGTTGAGTTTGACTGCAATGAAACAAAGCCCAGTGCGGTATTATTAGAGCCTGAAGTGTTCGAAAATAAGGCTTTACTTCCTACAGCTGAGTTGAATGAGGCTTGTCCCGCGGCAGCGGCTGTTCCGTTATTAAATAATGCTGAATCACCTACAGCAACCAAGTTTCCTCGGATGGTGTTGTTATAGAGAGTTGCTACCCCAATTGCAACGTTTGAATAACCTGTTGTGTTTTTGTATAGAGAAGAGTATCCAACCGCCGTGTTGTTGTCGCCTTTTGTTGTGGTGTTAATTAATGCATAAGCACCCATCGCTGTATTGTAATTGGAGCCATAGCTTGTGTACAACGCTTGGTATCCACTGGCCGTATTCCATGATCCTGAGGTATTCACGCCCATAGAATACATGCCTGATGCAGTATTGCCAACGCCACTACTATTATATACCAGAGAATAAAAACCATATGCACTATTGTAATAACCATTCCCATTATAAAGCATCGCGGCATATCCAATGGCCGTATTGTAGTTCCCGGTTTGATTGTAACTCATTGCATACATGCCAATGGCTACGTTGTAATAAGAATTGTAGGTTTGTTTTAAAGCTTCAAAGCCAATACCGATGTTGCCATAATTAAATTGGCCGGTCTCCATAACTCGCTGTCCTAAGCCGATGTTATAGCTACCAGATCTGTTTCCCGACATTACTTTGGGTCCAATAGCGATATTCTCTATGCCTTGGGTTCCTCCCGTTGCGCCAATTCCATTGGATGATAACGCATATTGTCCGATGGCAATAATGTCGGCCTTATTGTTAGTGGCTTGTTCCATAGCACTAAGTCCAATAGCAATATTCTGTGCACCATTTGATGTTTTATTGGCATTGGTTCCGAAGGAAATATTGTCGTTTATTGGACTGATTTCCCCTGCCCATTTGTTATTTACTCGAAATCTAAGTGCTTTGTTGTCTTGGGTGCCTAAGAAATGCTTGGTATCGTCTGTTCCTTTGTTACCCATGATTCTCCAGCTCCATAATGTGTCAGTCTTATTCAAAAAATTCGTAGCTATGGTAGTTGCCGATGTGATTTGACCTTCCGCATTTACCGTAACCACTGGAATAGAATCCATGGCTCCGTATTTTCTGGCTGTAACTCCAGTGGGTTTTAAATCGACAGTTCCTTTTCCTTGAATATATCCCCCAGTCAAACCTTTTCCAAAAGTGATTGAACGCATGACGGGCACCCATTTGGTATTTTCGTAGTACCATAAGCCCACGGTATCGTCAGTCTGGTAAACTAATAAACCATTCGCTGGTGATGCAATTAAACTCTTTTGTGCTTTAGACAACCTTGGAATAAGCAAACCTTTATTGCTGGTTGCAATATCCAACATGGCCGAAGGGTCTGGGTTGGCCCCGGTTTCGTTAATACCCACGTTTTGGGCATTTGCAGAGAATTGCGTTCCGAGAGTTAAAATAAAAACTAAAGCAATTTGTTTGAGTAAGCGTTTATTCATGGGTGTAAATTAAGGTGCTAATATACTAAAATTCTGATAAAGACCCAATTGGAATGCATTTGGTTGCTCGGGTTATACTTTTTTTAGGATGAATAATACGTCCGTTTGGGGTTGTTTCTCGATGTCGATGGAATCAAATGAATCCGTTTGGTTATTCCAGGCAAGAGCAAATACCTCGAGCAAGTTTGTTTCAGAAAGTATTTCTATGACGTCTGTTCCGAACAATCGGATGTGATCATGTTGTCCAAATCTATCAATTTTCTCTTTTCGGGTAGGGGAAGGTTTTGGTTTTGCATTTTCTAAAAAGTCCGATGTCTGATAGTACTCGTCTGTGGCTTGGCATCGACTTACTGGGAACATGACGATGGCTTGGCCTCTAGGTTTTAATGTTCGATGGATTTCTAAAATTGCCTTTTGAAGGTTGGGAATGTGTTCTAGGACGTGACTTGCAATTATGAAATCAAATTGATTGTTGTTAAAGGGCAGGTCTGTTAGGTCGGCATCTTGGACCCATTTGGGGTAATGGTAACCTGAGGTTTTTAGGTCGATAGCTTGATAGGTGATTGATTTTTGATGTTGTAATTCTTGCAGTTTGTTGCTCAGCGGGATTTCGGGGGCGACGTGGAGGATTGAAATTTGGTTGTTTGGTGTCGGCAAAACGATTTTCAGGTATTCCCAAATGAGTCTATCTCGGTCGGAGCTCAAGCATTTGGGGCAATCAACGCGGCGCCGGCCGGCGCCGCTGATTTGTTTGGACACAATCACGGGGTGATTGTGTCCGCGGCGGCGAAGCCGCCGCGCCCCAAATCCACATAGGTTACAGAGGTATTTGTCACCCCTATAAATCCAACTTGTGGCCCTGGCCCACCATAATTCCAACGGATGCATCGCATCGCAAATCTATTCATCGAAATTGGAGTTTTGAAGCGTTTTGGATTTTATATGTGATAACCATACCTAGGGCATGAATAAATATTGGTTTTTTAACTCACATCACTTTAATTTGTGTACAATATGAAAAAGAACTTTTTTAATATGGGTAATATAACCCTTGGAATCGTGGCAAGCATCGCCTTGATTTCTATTGCTAGCTGCGGTGATGAGCCACTACCTGCACCTGCACCTTCAAAAACTGAGTTGATTTGCAAAGGCAAATGGGAAATCGCTTCTTTGCCCATCGAGCCTTCAATAGATTTGGGTGGTGGCGTGCAATTGAAAGATTATACCCAAATGATGCAAGATTGCGAGAAAGACAATTCTTGGACTTTTAGTGCTGATAATACATATATTCTAGATGAAGGATTGTTGAAGTGCAAGCCAGCGGATCCTCAAACCAAGCCTGGTGTATGGAGCTTGAGCGCCGATGGAAAGACCTTTACGTTGGATGGCGAAAAAGCGACCTTAATCATGATCGATGACAATAACTTGCAGTTTAGAAGAGATAGTTTCTTACAGAACAGCAGTCTTACCATGAAATTCCGCAAAAGACCTTAGTCGTTTCGTTTGATTCGATTGATAAAAGCGGGGCGCGAGAGCGCCCCGCTTTTTCTTTGTATGCACTCTAACTTGATTCGTCGTATTCATCAACCGCCTCGATCGCAATAAATCCCCTCATCCAATTTCTGTTGAGCTCATCGTGAAATGCTATGAATCCCTCAAAAGCAGATTCTTTAGAGTATTTGGCACTTTAAATCCTATCGCCTATCTTTGCACTGCAAATAACCATACCTATTTCTCTCTTAATTCGTTATTTGCATGTCAACCCAAAACAATTCCAAAATCGCCCTAGAAGGACTCACATTTGATGACGTTCTTGTTGTTCCACGTTACTCTGAGGTATTGCCTCGCGACGTAAATACATCGGTTCAATTGACCCGCAACCTGCGCCTCAATATTCCTATCATGTCGGCCGCAATGGATACCGTTACCGAAAGCGGAATGGCCATCGCAATTGCTCGTGAAGGCGGAATTGGCATCATTCACAAAAACATGACCATCGCCCGTCAGGCCGAAGAAGTCAAAAAAGTGAAACGATCTGAAAGTGGGATGATTATGGAGCCGGTGACGTTGGCCGCCGATGCGGTTTTGCGAGAAGCAGTGAATTTGATGCGCGATCACAAAATTGGTGGAATCCCCGTGGTAAACGAAAAGAATCAGCTGATGGGGATTATTACCAACCGCGATTTGCGTTTCGAAAAGGATCTGGATAAGAAAGTGAGCGATGTAATGACCCGCGAGAATCTGATTACGGCGGCGTTAGGGACAGACCTGAAAGGGGCTCAGGAGATTTTAGAGAAATACAAAATTGAAAAGTTGCCGATTGTTGATGGCGACAATAAACTGGTTGGTTTGATTACTTTCAAGGATATTCAAAAGGTAAAAAACTATCCCAAAGCGTGTAAGGATGCTCACGGTCGTTTGGTTGTGGGTGCTGCCGTAGGTGTTACTGCCGATACGTTAGAGCGTGTGAGTGCATTGGTTGCAGTTGGCGTTGATGTCATTGCGATTGATACTGCCCACGGTCATTCCAAAGGTGTGCTCGATGAAGTTAAACGTGTAAAAACGGCTTTCCCTCAGTTGCAAATCATTGCGGGTAACGTTGCTACGGGAGCAGCTGCGAAGGCCTTGGCCGAAGCAGGCGCCGACGCTGTGAAAGTGGGTGTAGGGCCAGGAAGTATTTGTACCACGCGAATTATCGCAGGGATTGGCATGCCTCAATTGACAGCCTTAATGGAAGCGGCTCAAGCCCTTGAAGGTACAGGCGTTCCTGTGATTGCAGATGGTGGAATTCGCTACAGCGGGGATATCGTAAAAGCTCTTGTTGCAGGTGCGAATGTC
>CANHXF010000042.1 GCA_947464515.1 Flavobacteriales bacterium | reverse complement strand
TCGAAAGAGAACTATACATTGGCGAACTAAGTAGCAGAAAACGTGCAATGCTCCCAGTAATGGCGGCCCTCGGCGGAATGATTTTTCCAGCCCTCGTTTACCTCCTATTCAATTTCAATCACCCCGAATCCGTCTCTGGCGTTGGAATTCCAACTGCAACCGATATAGCTTTTGCCATTGCAATCATGGGTTTGTTAGGCGATAGAGTCCCGCCAGCTTTAAAAGTATTTTTAACCGCATTAGCAATCATCGACGATCTTGGCGCCATTGTGGTAATTGGAATATTTTATGGCAATGGGTTTTCATCATTGTATTTGATACTCACTGCTGTCATCTGCGCCATACTATATTTATTAAATCGCAGAGGAAATGAGAACTTTTGGGTGTATTTAATCCTCGGTTTTTTACTCTGGTTCTGCATGCTCCACAGCGGCATCCATGCCACCTTGGCCGGCGTAATCCTTGCCTTCGCCATCCCATTCAAATCCGGAAGCCCCTCCACCCTTTCCTATCGCATCGAACACAAAATCCAGTGGCCCGTAACCTACATTATTTTGCCATTGTTCGCCCTTTCCAATACGGCCATTGCCATCAACTCCGAAATGACAGGCGCTCTGTTTTCCCCGGAAAGTCTAGGCATTTTCTTTGGCCTTCTGATTGGCAAACCCCTAGGAATCGTGCTATTTAGCCTTTTGGCGATACGATTTGGGATTGCAAGCTTATCGACAAGCATTAGCAAAACGATGCTGCTAGGCGCCGGAATCTTAGGTGGAATTGGCTTTACGATGGCGATGTTCGTCGACAACCTAGCCTTCACCGACACCCAGCAAATTGACCTTGGGAAAATCAGCATTTTGATTGGTAGCACCACCGCCGCAGCACTGGGATTCCTATTGCTGCACTTGGCTGCAAAAGCCAAACATCGCGCAGCTTAAATTAGCCACAGCACCAAAGCCCCATCGATTAAAACCCGATACCAACGGGCAAATCTAAACGGCGATGGGAAAATGAACATAAACCCATAGATCAACGACAATAGAATTGTACCAAACCGATTTCCATCAAAACCATTCCCGTTAAAATCATTGAGTACCCAACTAGCGGTGATCAAGGCAATCAGCAAAACAGCAAAAATCGACAAGCGCCGACTCGATATCAACAGCCACAAATTGGGTGTTTCCGATACCGCATCTTTGTCTTTTTCGAAATATTGCATCAACAAAATATTTAAGAGAAAGGCGTAAAATCCTTGAAGCCAAAGCATCACCAACCCGGACGAAGGCAAGCCGCCAAAGACGGCAACGGCAAAGACGAATGCGATTAAAACTGGACCAAAGAAAGCGAGCATCGAACCGCCACGCCATTTGAAATAGCTGTACATCAAACCACCCAAAACAAGAAAGCGAAGACTCCAAAGCAAATCCAGGAGAGCCTTTTTATCGAACGTGTCAAAGCCCAACAGAGGCAAGACAACCGTTAACATCAAAAGAATAAAACTGCCAAACAAAATCCACCCCACCGCCAAAACAAACTGCCATGTGGAAAATTTGACACCAATGCCATCCCAGGCAATCGCATCAGAGATAAAATCGGCGGCATAAACGATTAAAATCAAACAGGCGACAATCCAATCCCAATTCGGGGGCGCTGCAGATAACACAAGATTAAAACTTGTAACATTATGAAACTGTGCGCGAATCGTCAAAAAAACGAGGGCCACAACCGGTATCCCCAAGGCTTGTATGCCCAAAAATGGCTTTCCCTCCGATGCACCCCAATTTTTTAAGGCAATCCAAAGGCGGGCAAACATGACTAATTTTTTAATGCGGTAATTTTTCCAATATTCGGAATGGCTCTTCTCAAACTCTCCTCAATCCCTGCAGTCATTGTCATTTCGCTCATACTACAAGTGCTACAAGCGCCTGTCAATCTCAGAACGATATCTAATTCCTCACTCACCTCCACCAATTCCACATCTCCGCCATCAGCATGCAAATACGGACGCATGGTCTCCAAAACCTGTTCTACTTGCTGATTGATTTCACTCATGGTGAGCAAAAGTAATATTATTTTGTGATTTGCAACATACTCACTTGCTGAGCCAACGCACCCGCCACCTGATAGTAGGGTTTTAATTCGATAGCATCCGAAGTCAAATGGCCTTCATCAATCAATTTCATCAAGGCTGGATTCAGTGGCAATTCTCCCAAAAATGGAACGCCATATTCTTCGCTCAGCGCTTTTCCGCCACCCTCGCCAAACAATTTATATTTTTTATCGGGGGCATCCTCTGGCGTGAAGTAACTCATATTCTCCACCACACCTAGGATTTTCTTGTTCACCGCCTCCATCGAAAACATACCCATCGCCCTACGCGCATCGGTCAAAGCCATCTCTTGAGGCGTTGTCACGATTACCACACCCGTTAGCGGCACATTCTGCACCAAACTCAACTGCACATCCCCCGTTCCTGGCGGCAAGTCGATGATTAAATAATCCAAATCGCCCCAGTCCGTATCCTGCACAAACTGCCTAAAGGCCGATGAAACCATCGGTCCACGCCAAACAATTGCCTGTCCGCGGGCTGTCATCAAACCAATACTCAGCAATTTCACTCCTTTCGCCTCCACCGGAATCATGATCTGCTTTTCGCCTTTCATATACATTTCGGGCGATGCCGAAACACCAAACATCGTAGGGACACTCGGACCATAAATATCTGCATCCAACAATCCCACTTTGGCACCCATGCCACTGAGGGACAAGGCCAAGCTAGCCGACAAAGTACTCTTCCCCACACCGCCTTTACCTGATGCCACCGCAATCACATGCTTCACGCCAGGCAAAGTCTCCGACATTGGAATACTTCCTCTAACTCTACTTGTAGTTGACACATCTACAACGATTTCCGCATCAACCATCATCCGAATTGCCGTTTTACACGCATTCACCATCATGTCTTTCATCGGACACGCGGGGGTGGTTAAAACTATCGTAAAAGAAATTTTATCGCCAATTACCAAATCCTCAATCATGCCCAAGGTCACCAAATCCTTTTTTAGATCTGGATCATCCACATGGGACAAAGCTTTGAGAACTGATTCGCGTGTGATCATTTTCCTCTGCCAAACATACGTTTAAAAAATCGCTGCTCAAATGCCCAGAAGTATTTGAACTGTCCGAAAATGAACCCGTAAAACAACAATAAGAGATTATAAAAAGGCAATATCAATATGTAATAAACCATATCAACCCACCAATCCTCACCCAAATAAGGCTTAACGAACTTCTTTAAATACATCACCGTGAATCCCGTTAAGGCAAATACCAACAAGATCACCCAAACCATCCATGCTTTCTGCACGTTCCACCGCGTTTTAAGTCGATTTATAAAACTCACTCGACAAAGTTACTTGATAAACCCGAGCGAATTAATTCTACTGACCTTTAAATGACAATTTTCCATGGACAAAAGATAAATTGCAGACTTCCGTCGATAAAGGTGAAATTTGCAGCAATGGATGACATAAACATCAACGATTCAAATCTAGAGAACTCTGAATTAACTCCACTGCAGCAGGAATCAGCCGAGGGGAACACAGAAAGCAATAACACACAACTTATTTTAGTGCCGCTGCCCATTGGCGAAAATAGTTGGCTTTGGATGAATACGCCGCAATACATTGATGCAATCACCCCTATCCGACATTGGGTTGCTGAAGATGCTAGAACTTTACGTCGATTTCTCTCCAGCCTAAAAGTGGGCATTCCATTGAACGATCTCGACATTTTTGAACTCAACACCAGAACCCCTCAGAAGGAATTGGAAGCCTTTCTAAAAGACATCCAAAACACCAAATTGATAGGAATGGCTTCCGAAGCAGGCATGCCATGTATAGCCGATCCAGGGGCGATGTTGGTAAAAATCGGACATCAACGCGGATGGGATATCAAACCAATTATGGGACCCAATAGTTTGATGTTGGCCTTAGCAGGAAGCGGACTCAGCGGCCAGACCTTCACCTTTCACGGCTATCCGCCCATCAATGAAAACGAACTCAAACAACTCACGGTGCTATTGAACAACAAGGCCACCGACAAACACAGTCATTTGTTTATCGAGACCCCGTATCGCACCGATAGGTTACTACAGTTTTTCTGCAAGAACCTCCCCCAAGATATGCTACTTTGCATTGCCAAAGACCTTCAAGGACCAGCGGAACATATCCTAACGCAGCCTATCAGCGCTTGGAAACGAAAGGTTGAAACCCTAGGGAAAAGTCCGTGCGTATTTATTGTGGGCAGGTAATTCAACCAATAGGTCTAATTCATCCACTAAATAAATGTTTTCACCTTATTCACAAACGGAGAACAACTTCTAAACGATTATTATAATTACACTGTTAAATTTGCATCAATCTATTTGTAGTCAATTATCATGAGAGACATATTCGACAAACTGCATGAGCGTATGGGTCCTTTGGGTCAGCACGCCGACAACGCACACGGTTATTACACTTTCCCGAAATTAGAAGGCCCTATCGGCCCGCGCATGATTTTCCGCGGAAAAGAACGCCTCAACTGGAGTTTAAACAATTATTTGGGCTTAGCAAATCACCCCGATGTGATGAAAGCCGATACGGATGCCGCCGCACAATTCGGAATGGCCTATCCTATGGGAGCGCGAATGATGAGCGGAAACAGCAATTATCATGAGCAGTTGGAGCGCGATTTAGCGAGCTTCGTGCAAAAACCCGATTGTATTCTGTTGAACTATGGTTATCAAGGTGTTTTGAGCGCCATTGACGCTTTGGTTGATCGCCACGATGTGATCGTTTACGATGCAGAATCGCATGCTTGTATTATCGATGGCGTTCGTCTTCACATGGGCAAACGTTTCGTTTACAACCACAACAACATCGAAAGTTTAGAGCAACAACTCAGACGTGCTACCAAAGTGGTTGAAGCCACCGGTGGTGCGATATTAGTAATTACCGAAGGTGTTTTCGGAATGACCGGATCTCAAGGAAAATTGAAGGAAATCGTGGAGCTGAAAAGCAAATTCAATTTCCGCCTTTTCGTTGACGATGCGCATGGTTTCGGAACGATGGGAAAAACGGGTGCGGGTACCGCGGAAGAGCAAGGCGTTACCGAGGGCGTTGATATTTATTTCTCAACTTTCGCCAAATCAATGGCCGGAATTGGGGCATTTATCGCCTCTGAACCACACGTCATTAAATTCTTGCGTTACAATATGCGTTCTCAAATCTATGCAAAGGCGTTGCCGATGCCGTTGGTAGTTGGTTCTATCAAACGATTAGAAATGATTCGCACGCAGCCTGAGCTCAAGGATAAATTGTGGACCATCACCAATGCCTTGCAAAACGGATTGAAAGATGCCGGTTTTAACATCGGAATCACAACAACCCCAGTTACTCCTGTTGTTTTGAATGGCACAATCCCCGAGGCCACTCACCTTACCCTCGATTTGCGCGAGAATTTTAACATTTTCTGCAGTATCGTGGTTTACCCAGTGGTGCCAAAAGGTATGATTATTTTGCGCTTGATTCCTACCGCTGTGCACTCTCTAGAGGATGTTCAAGAAACAATCGACGCTTTTAAATCTATCAAAAACAAATTGGACTCTGGCGAATATCGCAAAGAAAAATTGGCTGAGTTCGCCTAATTTCGCTCCTGTCGATTGGACAGGTTAGCGGTGTTAGGATTACGAAAAAATATTACTCAAGGGTCGTTCTGGTTCGCCATAACGACCCTTTCTATTATGGGCATTGTTCGATGTCATTCCCAGGCCCAAAGGACAATGACCTTATCTGAACTCCAAGCACCAAAGGGGCTTCCGGAATTATCGAAGGGTTATCGGAATAAACACGAGAGGTCGAAATATAGCAACAATTGGAAATCTCCAGAAGGGAAATACAGCCCCGAGCACTGGAATACAAATTCAAAATATCCAAAACCTTTATCGAATAAAATGGCCTTCGCCCTTTTGATGGAATTGCGAAAATCGCAAGAAGGAAAAAATCATTTGCAATATTTACAACCTGAGCTCACTAAAATCCTTGATCGCAAAAATCCATTTCCCGCCAACATCAACATAAATAATATTGATAGTGCAAGTCTCGACGAACTACCCGGAATTGGACCTTCAATCGCAAGGAGAATACTGAGATTCAGAGAAAAACTTGGCGGATTTTATTCGGCTTCACAATTGATCGAAATTCCTAAAATCGACACCACGCTCGCGGAGGTAATGTCGGCCAGAATCACCATCGACAAATCAAAACTCATTCCGATCAATGAAAAAGTGGATTTCAAACAGCTTTATAAGCATCCATATGTTGGACCCAACAGAGCCAAAATTCTGGGCCCTTTTTTCACGCAGCATCCACAACTAACAAAACGCATTTGGCTTGATATGCAAGGTCTCAGCATGGAGGAAAAATCTAAAATCGAGCCGTATTTACGATTTATCGAATAAGGCTATTATCACTCTATGCAACACATCGAACAACCCACAAATTTCTTCAAAGAAATAGGCATTGCGATTAACAGGTAAGGCGCGCGTTTGATATCTTTGTAAATAATAAATATGATGAATTTCCAAGAAAGTGAAAGCGTATTGATGGTTAGACAAACCGTGCGCGATTTTGCAGACAAAAACATACGTCCGCACTTGATGGATTGGGACGAGTCTCAAACCTTCCCTATTCACATTTTCAAGGCACTTGGCGAATTGGGCTTGATGGGCGTTCTCGTGCCCGAAAAATACAACGGTTCCGGATTGAGTTATTATGAATATGCCGCAGCCATTGAAGAATTAGCCAAAGTCTGTGGTAGCGTTGGATTGTCGATGGCAGCCCACAACAGCCTATGCACAGGACATATTTTATCCTTTGCCAACGAAGAACAAAAACAAAGATGGCTACCCAAATTGGCTACGGCTGAATGGATCGGCGCTTGGGGCTTAACGGAAGCCAACACAGGTTCAGATGCCTTACGTATGCAATGCGTGGCAAAAAAAGATGGCGACCACTGGGTACTTAACGGTTCAAAGAATTGGATTACCCATGGCATCACCGGCGATGTTGCGGTGGTTTTGGCTAGAACTGGCGAACTACTCGACTCCAGAGGTATTACTGCATTTGTTGTAGAGCGAGGTACTCCAGGGTTTAGAGGCGGTAAAAAAGAAAATAAATTGGGCATGCGCGCCAGCGAAACGGCCGAAATGATTTTCGAAGATTGCAGGGTCCCAGAAACAAATATCCTAGGAAACATCGGCGATGGTTTTATTCAAGCCATGAAAATCCTTGATGGCGGTAGAATTTCAATTGCCGCATTGTCATTGGGAATCGCAAAAGGAGCCTATGAAGCAGCTTTGAAATACTCCAAAGAAAGAGAACAGTTTGGTCAGCCTATTTCAAGTTTCCAGGCAATTGCTTTCAAATTGGCGGACATGGCGACAAGAATTGAGGCGGCAGAATTGTTGACACAAGAGGCGGCCGACAGAAAAAACAAAGGACTCAATATGACGAAAGAAGGTGCGATGGCAAAATACTATGCATCTGAAGTAAGCGTGTATTGCGCCAACGAAGCCGTGCAAATATTTGGTGGTTATGGATATACGAAAGATTTCCCAGTAGAAAAATTCTACAGAGACTGTAAACTTTGTACCATCGGGGAAGGAACTAGCGAGATTCAAAAACTCGTCATCTCAAGAAACATTCTGAAAGATTAAAAGAACTTGCCTTTATCGATAAAAACATCTATTTTTGTGACCCAAATAAAAATTTAACATGCTTATAATTAACGTAAAAGAAAACGATTCGCTGGAGAAGGCACTGAAGAAGTTCAAGAAGAAGTTTGAAAAAACTGGTGTTGTGAAAGCACTTCGTGCTCGTCAGGCATTCGAAAAGCCCTGTATTACCAAGCGTATGCAGAAAATTCGTGCAGCCTACAAGCAGAAAATGCAGATTGCCGACGTAGAAGCATAAGCTGCGATCTACCCCGCATTGGCACGTCCAATCGAATAAACTATAGACTTTGTAGAAAAGCCACCCTTCGGGTGGCTTTTTTTATTCTCGGGATACCCATAAAATCCCTACATCCGATTCATGGTCCTCCCATTGGAATAATTTCCATATCAATTACTCCCCATATCAATTACTCCTCAGATCAATCACTCCCCAGATCAATTACTCCCCGGATCAATTACTCCCCGGATATTAATCACTTCCGTGGATGCAAAGCATGAACCTGCTTCAACTTCTCAAATGAATTCTTTGTATATACCTGGGTGGCCGACAAATTTGCGTGACCCAGAATATCCTTAATCGCCAACAAATTTGCCCCGTTGTTCAACATATGCGTCGCAAAACTATGTCGCAACACGTGAGGACTCGTCTTGGCCGCATGAGAAAACAACTTCAAATAACGATTCACCAACCGATAAACCAACATCGGATAAAGCGGCTCCCCCTTTTCTGTCTCAAACAAATAAACACCACCGTGACTGCCCATATACTCCTTCAACCAATCCACCACCTCCGGATGCATCGGAATAATCCTCTCCTTGTTCCGCTTACCCAAAACCCGCAAACTCCCCCTATGAAAATCAATGTCGCCCGCCTTTAACCCAATCAACTCACTCAAACGCATCCCCGTGGTATAAAACAGCAACAGCAACAACCGATCTCGCTCGCCCTGATCCACCTCATTCCAAGGGAAATTCGCAAACATATTATGTAAATCCAAAGCCGGAATATCCTTCACCAACATCTTTGGCATCTTTGGCAGAATAATCTTACTCATCGGATCGCCAACCATTAAGCCCTGTTTGCGCAAATACTTAAACCATCCCCTAACACTGGAAACCTTGCGATGCACACTCCTGGGCGTTAACCCCGCACCCAACAACATCGCCATAAAACCCCGAATGTGAATCGCCTTGCACTCAGCCAAGCTGCCCACATACTGAGTCTCCAAAAAATCTTCAAACTGCTTTAAATCGCCACTGTAGGCCGATACTGTATGAACCGACATACGCTTCGTCTTTGCGATGTAATCCAAAAATTGGTTACGCAACGATTCAAAAGCGATGCCCATGAGTAAGAAAGAAAATTATATCAATCGATAGTAGCCAACACCTTCAACTCGATCCCGATCGGTGTAGGCAAACAATTGATCTCCAATGTGGTCCTACATGGCGGATTCTGACCAAAATACTCAGCCCACAAACGATTATACGTTGGGAAATCATCCTTCATATTGGTCAAAAAAACCGTTACATCAACAATATTATCCCAAGAACTACCCGCATCCTCCAAAATCCATCGCACGTTCTGAAATACACTTCTGCATTGCGCCTCGATGTCATAACTCTCAATTGCCCCCGCCTCATTTAACGTAACCCCTGGAATCTTCTTCGTGCCGCGCTCTCTTGGACCCACACCACTTAAAAACAACAAATTGCCTACCCTCTTGGCATGAGGATACAACCCCACTGGCTCAGGCGCTTTTCCGCTATTGATACTTTGATCTGACATAAAACAAATGTAAAGCGCACAAATGGTTCTTTATGAACCCAAATTTCAACATCCCAGGAATTGTCATTCCTTTGGACACATTACTTTTTCGGACGTGCTGGCGTCGCCGACTTTACCGGCACTGGCTTCACTGGTGCAGGTTTTGCCTTGGTCCAAATTGGAGGCGTACGATAAATAATGGCTCCGAAAGTGGCGCCCTGGGCCGACATCTTACCGGCCACGGCCATCAACTTGCTATTGGGAGTAAATCTAGCTTCCTTGGCCGTACTAATCAAGTTTTTCTGAACCGACACACATACACCCGTGTTCACATCCCAAACCCGAATTTCACCATCG
>CANHXF010000041.1 GCA_947464515.1 Flavobacteriales bacterium | reverse complement strand
GGTTGTAAGTTGAATGCAGATGGTGATTGGAAGAGTTTGTTTGATTGGGTGACGTTTTCGGGTGTTTTGATTGGTGGGATGTTGGTGGTTTTTGCATCAAACGGTCTCAATCAGATCATCGAAAAGGAAAATGATGGCAAGATGACGCGTACTGCGCAGAGACCCATCGTAGAAGAACGAATTTCACTGTCTCAGGCAATTACCTTTTGTTGGATCACTGGAATTCTGGGTATTCTTATCTTGTCGTTCACAACACCCTTTGTGGCTGTATTTCTATCGGGCTTGTCATTGGCAATTTATGTCTTTGTGTATACGCCCATGAAACAGACCACCAATATGTCGGTTATGATTGGCGCAATACCCGGCGCACTGCCACCTTTGATTGGGTATACGGCGGTTGTGGGTAGAATCGATGAGCCTGGCATGATGTTGTTTTTGGTGCAGTTTTTTTGGCAATTTCCTCATTTTTGGTCGATTGCGTGGTTGCTACACGACGATTATCAGAAGGCGGGATATTGGTTGTTGCCATCGTCTGGTGGACGGGATAAAAAGAGTGGTTATCAGATATTGACGTATACGGTGTTGTTGATTATCATCAGTATGACACCCATTTATTATGGCATGGCGGGTCCCAAATCGTTGATTTTGATTCTTCCTATGTCGATTTGGTTGCTGATGAAATCAGTTGCATTATTTCGAAGTTTGGAGATACCGGATGCGAGAAAATTGTTGTACGCGACATTGGTTTACACCCCTTTAGTTTTTTTAGGATATATCATTTTTTAATATGGATAAGAGCATCAATAAGAAAATCAAAGATCCAACCCCTTTGATTCCGCCCGCGAAGTTCACTTTGTGGTTGTTTATGTTGGCTAGTGCGATGTTATTTGCTGCATTTGTGAGTGCTTTTGTGGTTCACATGCCCGATGGGGAGGCAAAAAAGATGTGGACATCGTTTGATTTGCCCATTTACTTTTTTTATTCTTTGATTATTGCAGTGGCTTGTTCGGTAACGATTCAGATGGCTACGAACGCTGCAAAACATGATGAGTTGAGTAAGAACAAATGGCTGATTGTGGCTACTTTAGTCCTTTCGGCATTATTTACTTTATCGCAATACTTGGGTTGGAAGCAGTTGGTTAACATGGACTTAACATTTGTAAATCGTAGACCGGAGGACATTTCAGCGAGTTATGTTTGGGTGATTACGGTGTTGCATTTCGTTCATATTTTGGCTGGAGTAATCCTGTTATTCGTTGCCCTTTTTAAATCATTCAAATTAGAAATTCACAAAAAACAAATCACCTTTATGTCAATTACGAGTACTTATTGGCATTTTGTGGGATTTCTGTGGTTTATATTGTATTTATTTCTTTATTTCGCAAGGTAATTTTTCCCAATGGCAAATCATACAACAACAGAAGCATCGTTTGAAAACCAACCCACTTGGGCAGGAGGTCGTTCTCCTTTCAATGTGAGTTATGGAAAATTGATGATGTGGATCTTCCTTTTATCGGATGCATTCACATTTTCATCATTATTGGTACAATATGGTACACAGCGTTTTTCGAACGTAGTGACTCCTATTACAACCAAATGGCCTGATCCGGCATCAATTTTTAATCACTTCCCAGGAATGCATGGTTTTCACTTGCCATTGTTGTTTGTGAGTGTGATGACATTCATCTTGATTTTAAGTTCTGTAACCATGGTATTGGCGGTTGAAGCGGGTCACCGTAACAGCAAGAAAGAGGTTGAGAAATTTATGATTTATACCATTTTGGGTGGATTGGCATTCTTAAGCTGTCAGGCTTGGGAGTGGTACACTTTCATTCACGAGGGAGCTCGTTTGGATGGCAATACTTTTGGTATTACTAAACAGGGCTATGATCACTTGCACAAGGTTAGTTTTGGTAGTCATTTCGAATGGGAAGTGGGCGACAGAACCTTTGGACCTGTACCATTTGCGGCGTTGTTCTTTATTGTAACGGGTTTCCACGGTTTCCACGTATTTAGTGGTGTGGTAATCAATGTGGTTGTTTACATTATGACAGTTCGCGGCGTATTTGAGCGTCGTGGTCATTACGAAATGATTGAGAAGGCCGGTTTGTATTGGCACTTCGTGGATCTTGTTTGGGTCTTTGTATTTACCTTCTTCTATCTTATCTAACTTTAAAACAGTATCAGTATGGAATTCTATAATAAACCTGGAGAGTACGACGCGATCAATTACATTCCTCATACCGAGAGTCATGGTACTAAGGAACTTTGGAAAACATTTTGGTTGTTGTTAGGGATTACACTTTTTGATTTTATGATATATTTCGTGATGCCAGCAAGTGGCTTCAGAAATTTTATATTCATCTTTTTTGGATTGGTTAAAGCGTATTTCATTGTGGGTGCTTTTATGCACTTGAAGCATGAGAAAATGACTTTGGCCCTAATTATTTTGGTTCCCACCATTTTCATTTGCGGATTAATCATCGGACTTCTGTACGAGGGTTCTGCATTGGAAGTGATGAAGTCGATGTAATCCATGAGCAATATTGGCAACAAATTTAAAATGGCCGCAATCGCGGCCATTGTCATTTTACCCATCCTAGGTATCTTGATGTTGGCCCGCGCAAAGTGGGTTCATCAGGAATTGCCTTATTTGGGTGAAACCGTTGTTGCGGCGGATGGTACCAAAGAGTATCACACGGTGAGCGACATTCAATTGATCAATCAACATGGCCAGCCTATCAGTTTGGATGATTTTGATTCTTGTATTATCGTTGCGAATATCTTTTTTGCCTCTTGTGCTGAAGTTTGTCCGGCTATGAATAAACAGGTTCAAGTGATGGCGGAAGAATTTAGGCCATTTCCAAATGTGCGTTTTTTAACGGTTACCATAGATCCCGAACATGATTCGGTTCCAGTTCTGGCCAAATATGCCGATGCGTATCGTGCAGACTTATACAAGAGAACATTTGCCACTGGAAGTAAGCGTGAGATTTATGATTGGGTGATGAATGATTTGTTGTTGGCTTCGGAGCAGAGAGGTCAGGATTTTATTCACGACGATAAGGTTGTGATCATCGACAAGGCGAGACATATTCGTTCGATTTTGGAAACATCGGGAAAGAACTATACGCAGAAGTTGCAGAGAGTAAAAAGAATACAAGACGATATAAATAATTTGCTATATGAATACAGAAAAAACGACTTGGATAAGTGACAAGGGATTTTTCCGCTTGGTGGTGATCATCACAATTGCTGTGATGGGATTGGTTACTTTGTTGCAGTATTTGCCGGCAGAGATGCGCCCAACGGCTGAATTTGCCAAAGTGTTGCCCTTTGTGAATGCCACACTAAACACATTGGTGTCGATTGCCTTAGTTTTGGGACTGATTGCGATTAAATCTGGTAAAAAAGGTGTCCACCAGGCTTATATGTTAACGGCCTTTATTTTATCTACGGTTTTCTTGTTGAGCTATGTAACGTACCATACTTGCACGGAGCATACCGTTTTTGGTGGTGAGGGTACCGTGAAATACGCTTATTATATCATATTGACCAGTCATATCATTTTGGCCGCAGCAGTTTTGCCGATGGTTCTATATACGATGTACTACAGCACATCGGGAAATTTCGTAAAGCACAAGAAGTGGGCGAAAGTAACCTTCCCCATTTGGTTATATGTTTCAGTTACGGGCGTGATTGTTTACTTTATGATTGCTCCGTATTATTCGTTTAAATATTACCCCTTTTGATATGAAACGTTGGTTAGCGACATTCGCTCTAATATTATTCTCTGCAGTTACGGTTTACGCACAATGTCCGATGTGTAAGGCAGCGTTGACAATGAACAGAGAGCATTCTAATAACAAGCCTATTGTAGGCAATGGAATCAACAAGGGGATTTTAATGCTGTTGGCAACGCCCTATATTTTGGTAGGAACGGCAGGTGTTTTCTTTTATCAGTATAAGAGAAAGCAAAAAAATGTCCGCTAAACGACCTGGATTGGTTTCGTTTTTGGCATGTAAATGTCCAAAATGTGGCAATGGAAGGGTATTCAATAGGGGTTTGATTTCGTTCAAATTTGCGGATACGCGTTATGCCTGTCCATTATGCAATTTTTCTTTTGAACCTGAAACAGGGTTTTTTTACGGAGCGATGTATTTCAGTTATGCGCTCATTGTGGGATTGATAATAACGTGCAGTATCATTTTCTATGCTACTGGGATGTTCGATTATGCCATTGTTGGAATTCCAACGATCATCGTAATTTTGGTCCCTGTGATATTTCGTTATAGCCGGATGATGATGTTGTATATCGTATATCCTTTGGTTTATAAGGATAAATTCTACGGAAAGAATTAGTTCACCCTCATATTAATAGGTACTTGAAAGTACGCATTGATATTTTGTCCTTCGTGGGTGGCTGGAATCCATTTGGGGCATAAATAGAAAATACGGATGGCCTCTTTTCCAAATTCGGGGCAAGCGCTGCTGCCTTCCATGATTTGACATCTACTAACAAATCCGTTTCTGTCGACCATAAAGCGTATCAATACATATCCATTAATATTGGCGTCGAGGCATCGACCTGGATAAACAAATTCGTCGGATACGTATCGCAAGAAGAGATCTTCACCCCCCAAGAACCTGGCACTTTTAATTTCTTTGTTCGGTATGAGGGTGTCGTTTTGCATACTTTCAGGACTTGGCAGTAGTGAAGACAATTCCATTAGTACGAGGCAATTCTCCTTGATGGCCTTTCCTTTGTTTGAACGGTATGGGGTGAAGGGGATTTTGATTAAGGCAGAGGCCAATTTGCTGTGTATTGTTGTATCGGGTAGGTTACTGTCGAATATTTCAACATAATCCACTTTGCCTTTTTTACCTATTTTGAGGTTGAGCAGAAAAACCAACTTTCCTTGTTTATTCACGACTTGGTTTAGTTCAGGGATATTTGATTTTACAAGACTATCTAAGGCTTTCCAACCCATGATTGGTTCAGGGGAACCATTATGTCGCCACCAATTGACATGTTGTTTGGATAAAACTGGGGGTTTGGCGAATTGCGTATAATTGATAGATGGAATTACGGATGGGCCGATGTTGACTCCCGATTTTGCATAACCCACTGAATTCGCACAACCGATTGATGCGATGATTGTCAAAAGGCAAAGACATGTGAGGTTAGCAACATTCCGGCCGATGATTCTCGCCAAACCGATGATATTAGGATTCAACAAGGCGGAATACTTATGCGAATGCGGTGGAGCGATTTGTTGGGTCATGCTTTGGTTTATATTGATTGATCGGCGAGTTACTCGGATAGTGTTCAGGTTTCTATTGGTGTTTACAAAGCGGAAATGAGTTATTCAAAAATATGTAAAATGATTGCAGTTTGTATGTGTGTGGGGATGGATTCTGTTCTGTGGTTTTGGTAGCGATAAAGAGGGTAGACTTTTTTGGTCATTACTTTGGCTAGCGTTAAAAAGAGGCCGGCCGGGGTTTCCCCGGCCGGCCAAATCAATTAATAGGAAAATTCAATTTATTAGTCGGGTTGAACCGCTAATATCTCTTCACCACCGGCCATTTTAGCGCGGATTTTCGCTTCGATTTCCGCCATCATCTCCGGATTGTCTTGGATGAGTTCCTTTACGGCATCTCTTCCTTGGCCTAGTTTAGTGGTATCGTAACTATACCAGCTACCGCTTTTTTGAATGATGTTTGCATCTACTGCGATGTCCAATACTTCACCGGCTCTGCTGATTCCTTTACCATACATGATATCGAATTCAACGACTTTGAATGGCGGAGCGACCTTATTCTTGGCCACTTTTACCTTTGTGCGGTTACCCATTACATCGTCGCCATCTTTGATTTGTGCATTTCTGCGAATATCCAAGCGGATAGAAGCGTAGAATTTCAACGCATTACCACCGGTTGTTGTTTCAGGATTTCCGAACATCACACCGATTTTTTCACGAAGCTGGTTGATGAAAATACAAATACAACCCGTTTTGCTGATTGTACCTGTTAACTTTCTTAACGCTTGGCTCATCAATCGGGCATGTAATCCCATTTTGCTATCACCCATGTCGCCTTCTATTTCGGCACGTGGTACCAATGCTGCTACAGAATCTATCACCAAGACATCGATTGCACCCGAGCGGATTAGATTGTCGGCGATTTCCAGAGCCTGCTCCCCATCATCCGGTTGAGAGATCAATAGATTCGAGGTATCGATACCCAAATTTTCGGCATAGAGTTTATCGAATGCATGTTCCGCATCAATAAACGCACAAATACCGCCTTT
This sequence comes from Flavobacteriales bacterium, assembly GCA_947464515.1. Classification (GTDB taxonomy): domain Bacteria; phylum Bacteroidota; class Bacteroidia; order NS11-12g; family UBA955; genus UBA955. Next base: position 3,679 of record CANHXF010000041.1, on the reverse strand, counting down.
TTTCTGTGCTTCGGCGATTGTGTGCAGAGCGATGGTTGTTTTACCACTGCTCTCCGGGCCATAAATTTCAACAATTCTACCCCTTGGGAAACCACCTACGCCCAAAGCCAAATCCAAACCAAAGGAACCAGTAGAAATTACATCTACTACTACGCTACGCGTATCGTCCATCTTCATCACCACGCCCTTACCATAGGTTTTCTCCAAACGCTCGATGGTTTGTTTGAGGGCCTTCATTTTTTCTTGCTGTTCACTCATAACTATATGTTTTAATTATCCGTTTAAAAGTTCTTTCTGATTTCAAAACTAACAATATTGTTTATATAATTGTCAAATATATGATTAAAATTTTATCAACAATGAGAAAAAGCACAGAAAAAGGGGTGGATTTGCGAATTTTGCAAAACAAATTTTTAACCAATGGAAAAACTGCAATGGATAACAGCGAATTGCTTGTTTTGGTTTTGGGCAATGGAAGAAGGACGGTGAGATCTAGGCATTTGGGGGAGCGATTGTGGAATTATTGCAATGGTGATTTGCGGAGTTTGGGTCAGATGAGCATGGAAGAGCTATTACAGGTGGATGGTTTGGGATCGGCGGGGGTGGTGACATTGGCTGCGGCGTTTGAGTTGGGTAGGCGCAGGGTGATTGATGAGCCTAGGCCGCGACAGATCCGAAATCCAACGGAAGCCATTGCATTGTTTCGTCCGCTGTTTATTGATTCGGTGGTTGAGAGTTTTTACGTGGGGTATTTGAATCGTGCGAATAGGATTTTGCGTATGGAATGTGTGAGTGTTGGTGGAATGGCTGGAACGGTGGTGGATGTGCGTTTGGTATTTAAACGGGCATTGGAGCTGCGGGCCACGGGTTTGGTTTTTAGTCATAATCACCCCTCGGGCAATGATTCTCCAAGTGATGCAGATCGCAATTTAACCAAGCAATTTGTGCAGGCTGGGCGGTTGTTGGATATCACTGTAATTGACCATATTATCATTGCGGGTTCAAGACATTTTAGCTTTGCGGAGGAGGGAACTTTGAATCAGATGTGATGGGTCTGTTTAAGAGGAGCCATAAAATTGAAAAAAAAGTCTAATTCATGTTGTTTTGTGGTTCTGAATTCTTGAGGAAACGTTAAATTTGCATACTTATGAACCAATTCAACGCCCTTTATTCGGAGTCGTTTTCGGACCGTCACATCGGACCAAGACAAAGTGATTTGAATGCCATGCTTGCCACCATTGGTGTGAAGAGTTTGGATGAGTTGATCGATCATGTTGTTCCCAGCAACATCCGATTGCCGAAACCTTTGAATGTTGATGCTGCGATGAGTGAAGTACAGTTCTTGTCGATGTTGCGCGAAAAAGCATCAAAAAACAAGATGTACAAGAATTACATCGGGATGGGATATTATAATAACCACACACCTGGAGTGATTTTGCGTAACATCATGGAAAATCCAGGATGGTATACCCAATACACGCCATATCAAGCAGAAATCAGTCAAGGTCGTTTGGAAGCCCTTTTGAACTACCAAACCATGGTGATCGATCTTACCGGTATGGAGTTGGCCAATGCATCGTTGTTGGACGAGGGTACTGCGGCTGCTGAGGCCATGAATATGTTCTACGGCTTGGATAAGAAGAGTGCTGCGCATCGCTTTTTTGTCGATAACAGTGTATTCCCCCAAACCGTTGATATTTTGATTACTCGCGCGGAGCCTATCGGCATCGAGATTGTGCGTGGCGATTATAAAACGTTTACTGCTGATGCTTCTTTCTTTGGTGCTTTGGTGCAATATCCAAATGCTGAAGGTAGTATCGAGGATTATAGAAATTTTGTGAGTGGCTGTAAGGCGGCGAATGTAAAAACTTGTTTTGCTTCTGATTTGATGGCGTTGACGTTGTTAACCCCTCCGGGTGATTTTGGTGCGGATTGCGTAGTGGGTAACACCCAGCGTTTTGGGGTGCCATTGGGTTTTGGCGGACCTCACGCGGCATTCTTTGCCACCAAGGACGAGTTCAAACGTTCGATTCCAGGTCGTATCATCGGTGTTTCTGTTGATGCACAAGGCAATCGCGCATTGCGTATGGCTTTGCAGACCCGTGAGCAACACATCAAACGTCAGAACGCAACTTCTAACATTTGTACTGCCCAGGTATTGTTAAGTATCATGGCCGGTATGTATGCTGTATATCATGGTCCCGACGGATTAAAGAAAATCGCGCAGCGCATTCATGCTTTGGCGGTTTCTTTGGGCGATGCCATCGTAAAATCGGGCAATGGAGTTTATAGTTTACAACACAATCATTTCTTCGATACCATTTTGGTGAATGTGCCTCGCACCGAGACCATTCAGGCCTTGGCATTGGCAGAAGGCATCAACTTGCGCTATCAAGATGGAGCAGTGGGGATTTCCGTTGATGAGACCACCAACATGTCCGATGTTGAGAAATTGGTAAGCATTTTCGCCCGCGGTGTTGAGAATACGGCAGCAAAAACTGAGGGATCTGTATCGCATAAATTGCCAGCGGCGTTGGTTCGTGAAAGCAATTTCATGTTGCATCCTGTGTTTAACCGTTACCACTCAGAGCATGAGATGTTGCGTTATATCAAATCCTTGGAAGCCAAAGATTTGAGTTTATGTCATTCCATGATTTCTTTGGGTAGCTGCACCATGAAGTTGAATGCAACCACCGAAATGATTCCAGTGACATGGCCCGAGTTCAATAGTTTGCATCCATTTATTCCAATGGATCAAGCGAAGGGTTACATGGAAATCATTGAAGAATTGAACAAAGATTTGAGTGAGATTACCGGTTTCTACACTATGAGCATGCAGCCAAATTCTGGCGCTCAAGGTGAATATGCTGGTTTGATGGTGATTCGTGAATATTTCAAGGATCGCGGCGAATCGCACAGAAACATCGCATTGATTCCATCGAGCGCACACGGAACCAACCCAGCTTCGGCGGTGATGGCGGGTATGCAAGTGGTGGTATCGCAATGTGATGAAAACGGAAACATCGATGTGGAGGATATCCGCGCGAAGGCTCTGCAATACAAAGACAATTTGGCTTGTTTGATGGTGACCTACCCAAGTACGCACGGGGTTTTTGAGGCTGCGATTACCGAATTAACAGATATCATTCACCAAAATGGTGGACAGGTGTATATGGATGGCGCGAATATGAATGCGCAGGTTGGATTGACATCGCCCGGGATGATTGGGGCCGATGTTTGTCACTTGAACTTGCACAAAACGTTCTGTATTCCTCACGGTGGGGGTGGTCCAGGTATGGGTCCGATTGGCGTTGCCAAGCACTTGGCTCCATATTTACCAGGTCATGCCGTGGTAGATATGGGTCCTGAAAAGGCGATGCATGCTGTGAGTGCGGCTCCTTGGGGTAGTGCAAGTATTTTGTTGATCAGCTATGCTTACATCAAGATGATGGGCGGTGCGGGTTTAACAAATGCCACGAAATATGCGATTTTGAATGCCAACTATATCAAGGCGCGTTTGGAATCTGAGTACCCAGTATTGTACAAAGGTGCCAGCGGATTTGCTGCCCACGAGATGATTTTGGATACGCGTAAATTCAAGGCCTGTCATGTAGAAGCGGAAGACATCGCCAAGCGATTGATGGACTACGGATACCATGCACCTACGTTGAGTTTCCCG
>CANHXF010000040.1 GCA_947464515.1 Flavobacteriales bacterium | reverse complement strand
TCCTCATCATCCAAACCACTCGTTGCCAACGAAACCACCTGGGCAGTTTCCTTTAACATGAAGTTGATTTCATATTCCAAATAATCGATGCGTTGCAAGTACTTCCAGGGAATCATCATATAGGAAGAAAAGAAATGCAATCGGAATGAAATACCTTCTTCGTCAACCTTGACAAAATATTCGCCGCGACGTTTTTTGATCAAAAACATCAAAGAAGGAATGGATAATAGCAACCAAACCAAACCGCCTTTCCATCCTAGCATGCCATAGTGAAATCCCCAACCCACAAAAATCAGTACGCATAAGACGATTAACGCCGGCATTTCCGCTTTTTTGGTCGGAATCACGATATGCAACGGCGACATTACTCCTTGATCCATTGGGTATGAATTCCGCTAGATGTCATGAAATAAATACCAGAAGTCAATTCAGAAACATCAGCGCTCCACAATCCGTTTTCCTCGGTCATTTTCAACTTGATTTCAGCGCCCAAAGCATTGTAAATCTGTGGTTTTACTTTACAACCGGAAACAAAAATCTGATTCGTTACTGGGTTTGGATAAACACGGATTGCTGTTGTACTGTTTTCTGTGATTTGTGCCGTTCCACCTGTAATGGTGATACTAAAATTCTTGATGGTATCGGGCTGGGAAACAGGAATAAACCCATTTACCTTGGCATAAGCGGTAATCGCGAATTTCAAAGGATAAACACCAGATACTGTTGGTGTGCCACTAAGTTTGATACAACGCACTTTCGATGGCAAATAAATACAACGAGGTTCAAAACAAACATATCCCAATCCCGCAGGCAAACCAATCACTTTCGTTAATTTCAATGAGTCGATCGTAACCTTCTGTTGGCTTCCACCTACTGTCACTGAAGTGTCCTTGAACGATAGTACCATTACTGTTTGAGAGTAAGCAGTACCCACATTTCCATCAGCCAGTTTATTTGGATAAAATCCTGGAACTTTAATGGTGGTGTCTGGCGTACAATTCTGAGCCTGAACGTTTAAAGCCAAGGAAACCAAGGCCAAAAAAATGATATGTTTAATTGTTTTCATATGATTTCAAAGATAAAGTATAACTAAATGGTTTTTTCATGCTGTAAATGTTTGACTTTCCAATTCATGTAACAATGACCAAAAAGTAAGAAAATCAAACCGCCGATGCCTTGGATACGATAACCACTGATCCAAGCGCGAATATCGAAAGGCAACGCTTCAAAAAAGACAACGAGTCCCATCAAAAACGCCCCAATGAACAACCCCAATTTGATCCATGTTGGTATGATATCCAGCTTGCTTTTTAAGGCCCGATCATCACCCTGCGCCGACATCAACCAATCTTTCACAATAAACAACACCAATGGCCACATCATAAACAATGAATAATCTCTTTGGTGTGGGAAGGCCAATGGGATTGATGCCAAGAAGATCGACATCAGCAAAATCGACTTTTTCTCATCGGAAATATTCCTAAATTTCCAAATCCAGTAGCAACAAGACGACAGCACCAGTAATCTAAACACTTGAGTTGTTATAAACACACCCGAAGCGCCCATCGAAAACCAAGCCACCCGTTCTTCGCCTTCAATATTTAATCCGGTGAGATATTTTGTTACCAAGGCACCGAAATCAATAAAACCGCCTTCGCCCAATTCCACAATGTGGTTTTTTGAAAATGGATTAATATTCATCATCCAGCTCTGAAGTAATTCTACATGATACTGAAACGGCAAATATGCGAAAGGCAACAATATCATCGCGATAACCAAAGAAACGGTAATAAAAAACGCCCGCCATTGCTTCATTAAGAACAACTGACCCACCATAAAAATGGGTAATATTTTCAGATTAACACCAAATGCCAAGCCGGTGAAATACTTAGGCTTTTTGGACTGTAAAAATTGAAATGCCCGAACAACTCCCCAAACGATGAGTATCGTCATCTGGCCATACAAAAGATTCAAAAATATCCATCGGTAGGAAACCAAAGCAAGCACAATCCAAAATGTCAGTCCAGCTTTGTTTTTGGGCGGATTCACCAAACCTCGAACAAACTGAAACAACTGATAAACAAAATATAGATTTAAGCAATTCCAGAGTATTTTCAGAATAAACAAACCAAAGGGCACTTCATGCGTGACAACAAACTGAGGTAAGAATGTAAATGGCGCTAGAAGGGTAGCAAACAAGGGGCTGTAATAATAATAGAGCTGCCAACCTTCGGCTGAATAGGGTTTGCTATAAAGATTCTCCAGTGAAACCAATCGTTGCGCGGCGCCATAGAAAATATTCAGATCGTTGTTTGTGCTGATACTCCTTAAGAAAGGCCAAGCAATTAAGCCGACAAAAATCCAAGTGAGAATTCTAATCCCTTTTTGATATGATTTTTCGATTTCCGTCACAACTAGCGATGCAAATTTAGCCATTGCGATGCGGAATCTTTGCAGTAATTTACAAAGGCGATCATCATTAGATAAAAGTCAAAGCGATCTAACAAAATACAATCCTTTTAAAGTAATTTTGCCTCCCCTTTGGCCCCGTAGTTCAATGGATAGAATAGATGTTTCCTAAACATTTGATATGAGTTCGATTCTCGTCGGGGCTACCAAAGCGGAAAAGTTGAATTTAGTTTCACTATTCCGCTTTTTTATTTGACCGTCAAACCCCGCTATATCTTGGATGTACGCTATAAATTGATTTTTATTTTCGGTTCGATAAAGCATGTTTTTACCATCCACTAATATTCCCTTTGGATAGAGTGATTTTATCATAATTTTCTTTCCAAGCAAATTTTGCTTATTCCACATTATCAGTAAGTTACTTAAATTTTCTAGTGCTTTTACTACTAGTTTTTCATGGTTCGATAATTGAAATGATCCTTTTGATGATTCTCATGTTCAATATCTAAAGTTAGCAAGAAATTCTTTGTTATTGGTATAATAAACCTTGGCTCCAATTGCAAATCCGTTAAAGTACTGACCCAATCCTGATGCACTTTATTTGCACTAATATTTTGATTGCATCCTTTGGTATTACATTTGTAATACCAAAGTTTTTTGGGTCAAACTATTAAGACCGGTAGACTTACGCAAGATGAGATTTCAATAAATTTGAAAGCCGGGATATATTTTGTAAGCATGTATAACGGCAATTCGCAAATTACTTCTAAAATTTACATTGATGAAAACTAGGTTACATTTATTAGGACGCAAAATAACATTAGGAATTTTGACATTCTGCTTAAGCTTTGGATTCGTGAACCAAGTTCAATCTCAGCAGTTTGTCAATGGTAAGTTGGTGCGTAAAGAAAAATTTCCTGGTGGCGACGGAGACACTTATTTAAAGTATGGTGCAGACTATAAAAAATTATATACTCAAGCAAATATGGCTTCTGACCTGAATCAAGAAGGATATTTTAGGCAATATTACATTGATGGCCTTGATACGCTCAGACATAATTCTTGCAAGGGCTTTGCGTTAATACAAAATTGTTCTAAATATGGGGTTATTTCCACTGCCGATTCCAGTGTTTCTGCTGAAATTCTCGTGAACGGTGATACTTTTTCCGATTTCGGATTTAGTTTAAAAATAAATGCCCCATTACTAAAAGACAGCAATTACGATCTGAGCTTTCTGGTCGCTTCGATCGAAGCTTATCGCATTCCATTTAAATTTTTTAATAAAAAGTTGAATCCCTATGAAGACTTTAAAATTTACATCACGCAAAGTAATAGCCCAAATTCCGAAGGCGATATTATTGCCATAATTCGTAGACAGGATGTATACGAACTCGATTCGAGTACTTATTTCCCTTATACTTCAACAATTTATCCCAGAAACTCATTGCCTTGCACAACGATGGAGACATTTTATTATCGGGTAAAAAAAGAGATTAAAGGAGCAAATTCGGGACAATATATCACCATAAGGGCAAAAACGCAAATCACCGATTCTGTATCGCGGCTTTTCAGGTATAATTGTAAACCTAGCGTATTATTCTGGAAAAATCAAAACCTTTTGGAGAGGGGGTTTTTATCCACCGACTATCAAATTCGATGCCCTTTTAGATTGATAAAAACTGGAGATTTGTGCAATCAGAAAAATCCGCTTGTATTAAAAAGTTCTTCCCAGCATAAGACTGATAGGTTTCGGTGGTCTACCGGTGATACCTCCCCAACACTAACTGTCACTAGCCAAGGGATGTATTGGGTTGAGAAAAATAGAAATGGATGTATTGCACGAGATTCCATCATTATTAATAAATCGGTGACTGTAACAACAAGCACTGTAACCGTCAACAAATGTAAGGACAGCATATTAACCATCGGCTTACAATCCTTCCCAAATCAGAACAATTACCAATGGAATTCCGGTAGTAAAAATCAACAGTTATCCGTTTCTATACCGGGCTGTTATATACGAAATTCTCAATTGCTTGGTTGTTCGCTAGTTGACACATTTCTGGTTCAAAATTACCCCCAGCACAAAGCCATTGACAAAATTAATTACACATTGTGCATAGGAGATTCCATCGCCTTGACAGGCCTAACAAAAAAGTTGGCTTGGTATCGCAAAAACTTATTTTTGAGCGATTTGAGCGTTTTGCAAATCCACGGAATTCAAGACGACACATTGGTATTGAAATCCATTGATAACTGCTGGCAATTGGATACCATTATAATAAAAGTAGAGAAATGCCAACTCGATGATACTGGGTTTCTTTACATCCCCAATGCTTTCACCCCCAATAAAGATGGTAAAAACGATGTGTTTATTATTCCAGGAAAATCGATTCACAATTACGAAATGACAATTTACAATCGCTGGGGAGAGCAGGTATTCTTTACTACCAACGCCGCCGAAGGTTGGGATGGTACATATCGAAATGTCGATGCCCCTGCAGGAACATATGTGGTTGTTTTGAAATACAAACCAAACAGTACTTCGGGATCTCAAAACAAATCTGAAAACTTAAATACATCAATTCAACTATTACGTTGAGTTATTGGAAAAAACGCGGACGACAAACCCTATTAGTCGCTGTAAACTGACGCATCTCCGTCGGAAATACTCACATCCAAAAATAACCAATGTTACCAGTGTTTACATCCTTATTATGCATCATTGATTTGCCTCAACTTAGGGGGTCAATTTCAGTCCGACGAAGAGGGGTTGGTTTGTCCGATTATTAAAATCAAAGGTTAGATAATAATCTGAGAGCCTACATTATTTTCCCCCAAAAAATTTCATTTTCTTGTATATTGCCCTCATGAAAAAATTACTCAACATCCTATTCATCACAACTTTGGCGATCAATGCAACCCGCGCTCAGAATACCCGATACTTGGACCCTGTCTTCACAGCAGTCACAAAAACCACAGTGACCTACTCTGATGTCTTCAATGATGATTATCACAAAATGGACATTTACACACCCAACAACGACAATCTCGGTAAACGACCATTGATTGTTTATGTTCATGGCGGTGCATTTTACGCGGGTGACAAGGCTAGTCAAGACTGTATTGATTTTTGCACCGCGTTTGCCAAGAAAGGCTACGTGGCTGTATCCGTCAACTATCGTTTGGCCAATGCCTTTTTGTTCCTAACCGACAAAAAAATTCAACTCAATGCCGTTTTACAATCCATTGCCGACGTAAAAGCTTCACTGCGCTATTTTGTCAAAGACGCATCGGGGAGTAACCAATACAAAGTGGATACAACCGCATTCTTTTTGGGAGGATACTCTGCCGGTGCAGTAGCATCTTTACACACAGGTTGGGTTAAATCCGAATCTGAACTCGACGCAAATCTCCAAGATATCCTCAAAAACGGCATCAAAACCCTAAATGGTGACGCCGGAAATAACGGTTATAGCAATCCAATAAAAGCCTTATACAGCATGGCCGGTGCAGTTTATCAAACCAGTTATATCTCACCAAATGACTTACCTGTTTGGATGGGTCACGCCAAAGATGACGCCACAGTATCTTATAACTGCGCACCGGGCCTAAACAACGCTTTGGTTGTTACGCTCTGTGGCACTGGTAAAATGATACCAAAACTAGATTCTGCGGGTGTGAAATATGATTCAATGATATTAGAAACTGGCGGTCATTCGTGGCCCGGACTTGGCAATAACGGGAAGGATTTCAAAAAAGCTGTTACAGAAATAGCAGAATTCTTCTACCCCATGATTCCACAAAATACTCAATCCATCAAAAAGCCAGAAACCTATCAAGCCATTTCTATTTATCCCAACCCTACTCAAGGATTAATTCAAATCATTCAACATGGTGCAGTGGGATTGGGAAACTATCGCATTGTAAATGGGCTGGGTCAGAATGTAATGTCGGGTTTTATTGGCGATAAGCAGGCCGTATTGGATCTCAACCACTTGCCAAAAGGGTACTACAAACTAGTTTGGGGAAATCCTGCTTTGGAAATTCAGTCCATCGTGCTAGAATGATTATAGTTCCTCGTTAACGCCTCAATCGATACACTTTGTAATGCGCGGATTCGTAATAAAACATTTGTCCGTTCAATGATCAAAAACCATTCCTTTAGAAATGCAAAGGGTCCGAAATTTATCGGACCCTTTGCATTCAACATATAAAGCTTAATTGAAATTTAAAATGTTGGACAGTGGTCTACTTTTCTTCTTGGAAGACCTTGGTATTTCTTGTTCCTTGACATCGATTCACCTTGGCCACAGGCGGCAGATCGAGATATTTTAATCTTATCATTTGCACCCCAAATCGGAATGCGGTAATTCAGGGTAACAGTGGAGTAAAAGTCCTTATGTCGAGATTCCAAAGTCGACATGCCATCCAAAACATCCCCATTTATTTGATTGGTTAATACCTCAACCGAATAAACGCTGCCCCTCCTATTTGTTAGCACATCAACCCCTAAACCCACAGGAACTACAAATGATTTTGCATTGCCCATTGCCTGAGAACTAATCACTTCACCATTTGCATTCTTTACTGAATACGACATCAAACCATACTTAATTCCAGTTGTGAAATACACCGGCAACCGTGACACTGGGTAATACTCTACCATCAAACCCCCATCCAATATTTTTCCATTTAGAGACAGATTTCGTTGTTGAAAAAAGGCATCTCTTGAATATTTATCAAAGGCGGCGTATTCTGAATATCCCGCATTGGCTCTTAGCTTAACACCGGGTAAAATTGAAAATTTCGCGAAACCCTGGGTAGCTAGCTTGCCATGAGCAACATTAGCATTTACATAATTTGAAGCAGCGGTATGAGCTCCAATTTCTCCACGATACACCGACATCCCCGCGCCCATTCCTAATTCGATTTGGCCTTGAACAATTGAACATTGCAAAGCGATTCCACTGATAATTAATAACTTGTTTTTCATAAGGGTTAATTAAAGGGTTAGACAAAAAAGAGAACTAAAACCCTAGACACCGTTAAAAGTGCTCAACCCCCAAATGAAAAAAATAAAATCTCCTTTTTATTTCAAATCATACGATTTGATTTCCGTATGGTAAGCATTTCCACTCGATGCATAATCATCGTCTACCATCACCAAACCCACTTTTGGCGCGTAATACGCATCGGATGTATAGCCCATAGATGGGATGTTTAATCGAATATGAACAACATTCTCAAACGATTTACTTCCAACCGTTTTAGAGACCGTTTCGATGACTTCGTAGTTGTACTGCTTAAAAATTCCGCCCAATCCCTTAATCGACTTCGACCATTTTTTACCGGTCTGCATTGAATCCTTTAAATAAACAATTTCCTGGGTGGCACCGTCGGCATCCAAAACCAAAACGCTATAATTTCCCTTGCTGTAGCGATAGTAGTTTCGGCTGATAACCCCCGCGGTATTTGTCTTATACATTTGAAAAGTGTTCGATAAATAAAGCGCAGTTGAATCTTCCACTTTCACTGTCCAGTCGCTGCTCGATGTCCCCGTGGTAGAATAACTCCAATTGGAACCAACCTTAGAATTCAAATATTCTCCCGGTCCAGGCATCGACTTTACGGGATCCTTTTCACATGCACCCATACCAAAAATTAATGTCGCTGATACCAAGGCGAAAGTGAGCCCCTTTGAAATATTAAGTGCAGAATTCATATCGTTTTTATTTGATTCAAGATTACCATTTTTTGACGACGCAAAAAAGCATGTTCCCCGCATCGTATAGAAAATCAAACACTCGTTCGATTATTCGGTACTATCCGATGTCAATTTATAAAGCGCATAATGTTCATTCTCAAATACTAATTCAACGTCTGGCGTGGCACTCGATTGGGTGATGTCCAATGTCACCCAATTCTTATAACTGGATTTATTTAACACCAAATATTTCGCACCCTTCTTGACCCATGTGCTCATTTGGTTGTTATCCAAAACTTGTTCATTCAACGCAACCCAACCCTTTCTATTTAGGAAATACAATTCTTGTGGATTCACGCCTGAATTGATGATTACAAGATCTGTTTTAGGTATGTGGCCACTTACCTCCGATGCTAAGGTGAGTTTGCACATTTCACTTTTTTTGATAAAATGATCGTGCATTTGGTTTGATACCCCTTCTAATACGATGAAAAAAATCAGCACATTGGGTAGCTTGTTTCCAAAGCGCAAGCCTGACAATGAGCTCAAGCCGAAGCCCACGAATAAACACATAATAGGCACAAATGGAATCACATAATAGGTATGCTGGGGGAAAACTGACCCCGTTTTTACCATGTAAAAAACAAAAACCATAGTAACCGAAGCCCCTCCAATCCAAAAGGCTTTGTCGCGTTTAACAGCGCAGACAACAACGCCGTAAATCATCGCGGCCAGGGCAAGAAAACTATAGAAACTAGTGAAGTAAAACTTCTCCAACAACAATGGCCAAAGCGGAAGAATTTCCCGAACTCCCTCCATCAAACCCTTTGAAATAAACCAAGGGTATCCAAAGGTATTTAAGTAGGGAACCCAATAGAAATACCAGACAATGGCGGGCAGGATCGACAAAAAAGCCCCAGAAAAAATCAAGATTTTTGTTTTTCGTTGCATTTGATTCATCCAAACCATCGGAAGCAACGCCGCCACCAAACAAGCCGACGGAATCTTACTCAGCACTCCGAATGAAATGAAGACGAAACCCAATATCCAATCCTTAAATCTGATTTGGATGCAATATTGTACCCAATAACTCAAACCAATGATGACGAGTGAAACGGCAAAAGTATCGGGCATGATTTTTCTGGAAATGGAAAACCAAACGGAAGCCATCAAAGACAAGGCGGCATAGTTGGCGACACGCTCATCGAATAGAACCTTGGTCATTTTATGAAACCGAAACACACCCCAAACTACCATCAACAAATTAATCAATCTGCCATACCAATGGGCAAAACCAAAGGCTTTAAAGCAGAGGAAAATAAGAAAATTCATGATTGGGAATTCCGCCCCTGTAATGCCCGTTTTTTCTCCGGCGATATCAATTCTGGGATAGAGCCAATCCATTCCCGACTCGTAATAATTTCTGGAAACCATATTGGTGAGAACCTGCCTCCAATTGTGACCGATTTCCAATGGCGGATCCGTAATCCCAATACATTGAATCAAAAAAAACAACAGCAGCCATCCTTCGATTCTTGTAAAAATACTTATTCGAAATTTGGCGTTGATACCCATCGTCTATGAAAAAACAAAAATAGGTTTGGATTGACGAAAAATATCGGATGTTTAAATCACCAAGAAGTTGGCATCGTCTTTCTGGAAAACAATTTACACGATTCAAATTCCTATATTTGAAAAATAAGAACAATTATGAAACAAAAATACTTCATTCTATTGGGTGTCCTTTTGGCAAGTTCAGTCTCAGAGGCGCAGACATTTAGCGACAATTTTGACAGTTACAAATCAGGAGATAATCTCGCAGCCACCAGTGCTGTTTGGGAAACTTGGGGTAGCCCTAATGGTGGTGCGGACGACGTAAAGGTCACTTCTACCAAAGCCAAAAGCGGAGCCAAT